>DAOVRD010000394.1 GCA_030628375.1 Planctomycetota bacterium | reverse complement strand
GAGTTACCATGTAGAAAGGAAGTGGCCAGTTGCCTCCGGACGGGGTTTGGTGGTAAAGGAAAGACCATTTGTTTGTTCGATCGTTTCCTTTGACCACCTCCCGAAAGGAGGACTGGCCATGCGTAAGTGTATCATGGTGGGCTGTGATTTGCACGATGATTCGATGCTTGTGAAGTTCGCACTGGGGCGCCAGAAGCCCCGGAAGCGCTCGTTCAGGAATACCCGGTCCGGTCGCAAGGCGATGATCGAGATGCTCAAACGGATGTCGGCCAACGCCCAGGACGCCGACGTGGTTTTCGCCTACGAGGCTTCCTCGCAGGGGTTCGGCCTCTACGATCAGCTTACGCAGGCCGGTTTGGGGTGCTACGTGCTGGCGCCGACTAAGATCGCCCGCTCGCCCAAGCATCGCCGCAACAAGACCGATGAGAGGGATGCCGAGAGGATCCTGGAACTCCTGCGCGCGCACGTGCTGGCAGGCAATGAGCTGCCCGAGGTCTGGATTCCAGACAAGCAGACCCGCGATGATCGGGAGATCGTGCGCTGCCGGCTGGACCTGGCCGAAAAGGGGGGCGCTGTCAAGACCCAGATCCGCACGCTGCTCAAGCGCAACGGCATCCGAAGGCCCAAAGATATCGGCAAGGGCTGGACCAACTCCTACCGGGCCTGGCTGAGGGGGTTGGCCAGGTGCGACCATCCCCTCGGCTACGGCGCTCGGATGGCCTTGTGGTCTTTGCTGCGCCAATTGGACGCCATCGAGTGCGAGATCGGGCTTCTGGACGAACAGGTCGAGGTCCTTTCCATCGGGGAGCGTTACAGAGAAGTGGTGCGAGAGCTCACGCACCTCAAAGGCGTTGGGCTTCTGACGGCCATGGTGTTCCTGACAGAGATGGGCGAACTGAGTCGTTTCAGCAACCGCAAGCAGATCGGCGCCTACCTGGGCCTTGTGCCCTCCAGTGACGAGAGCGGCGAAGGCCAGCAGCGCAAAGGCCACATCACCCGGCAGGGCTCGCCCCGGGTGCGCAAAGTGCTCTGTCAGGCCACCTGGGCGCGGGTGCGCACGGATAAGAACGAACAACTGGTATACGGGCGCATCTGCGCCAAGAACCCCAATCACAAAAAGATAGCCGTAGTAGCCGTGATGCGGCGGCTGGCGGTCAGGATGTGGCACGTTGGGCTTGAGGCTCAACGTAGAGCTGCGCGGCCGCCGGGGCGGAGCCGGCTGCGCCGGGTGCCAAGTGCAACGGCGGCGGCGTGATAGAGCGCACGAGCAAAGACTAAAGAAACGACTCTCAGCCAAGGAAAGCAACAGAGGGGATGAGCCAGGGACAGAAGATCCGTCGCAGATCACGAAGGGGGCGAGACCGTTTGCGCCATGGGCTCCCCAGGATGCCCGACACGGAGTATGGTCCGCCCCCAGCGATTCGGGAAAATGGTCTGTCCGGTCAGCCGGACACGATCGAATAGCAGAATGCACGGGATCACTGCTCACTGCCAAGCCCTGTCTGCGAGAGTGCGGCCTTGACACGCTTCTACATAGCAGGCGCAGAGAACACGGAGGGAAGAGGGAAGACAGGCGGGGAGGACTATGTTGTGCCACTACAGGACTCTTCGCACAATGCCGTCCTTCAGCACAGGAACGTTGAAATTGATGAGGAGTCCTACCTTCTTGCCGCTGAGGCGCAGATAGGTCAGCAACTGGGCTTCGTGCACACCTCGAATCTCCTCGACTGACTTGAGCACCACCACCACCGCATCCTCGACGAGGAGGTCGATTCGACATGCGCCGTCGAGCTTGACGCCTCTGTACGAGATCGGCAGGTCCACCTGGCGTTCATACCCAACTCCGCGCAGATATAGCTCGTGGCAGAGGCATTCCTCGTAGACAGACTCAACCAGGCCCGGACCCAGATGCTTATGGACCTCAATGGCAGCCCCTATGATCGAGTGTGTCACATCTTCGGATACGAGGCGCTCTGGCCTGCTCTCATGCATTAGCGCGATTGCCTCAAACTGGCCCACCCTCGATTGGTACCGTTCTCGGTGTCCTCCGTGTCTCGGTGGTGGGTATTCGCTACTCGATGATGCGGGGGACCTTGAAGCAGCCCTGGCTGCTGTCGGGCGCGTTCTGCAGCGCTTCCTGACGCGGGAGCGACTCCCCCACCGCGTCCTGGCGCACGACCTCCTGCCCCTCAATGCCGTGCACCATCGGCTCGACGCCCTCGGTGTCCAACTCGTTCAGCTTTTTCATGTAGTCAAGGACGGAACCGAGCTGTGCGGCGAACTTCACCTTCTCCTGTTCGGATAGATCGAGCCGGGACAGATGGGCTACACGCTCAACTTCTTCGCGCGTGATGGGCATGCTGCCAGCCCGCCTGAGGTGGGATCACTTGACCGCCTTGGTGACCTTGCCGTTCTTGATGCACTTGGTGCAGACCAGCATCTTCTTCGGAGCGCCCTTGACCAGCACCCTCACCTTCTGGAGGTTCGGGCGGAACGTCCTCTTGCTCACGCCGGTGGTCTTAATGCCGACACCGCCAAGACGCTTCGCCCGGCCGCGCCGAGCGATCTTGCGTCCCGCCGTAGTGCCTTTGCCGCAAATGGCACAGACTCTCGCCACTGGATCATCCTCAAAGCTTGACTTCGGGCTCAGTCTTGAACGGGTATATTATATCGTTCGCGCGGGCTCCCTTCAACGGACGCCCCGCCCGATCCGCCCCGTGCCGCCGCCTGTGCACTTGTCACCCCCTGCGGCCCTCATGTAAGCTGGTGCCGGATCCGAATTCCCCTCTACCCCGCCAGAGGTCGGGAACCCCACATGCCCAATGACGGCCCACCAGCGCTCAAGCCCGACGCCGGGAGCATGCCCATGCTCAGCTACTACCCGCTGATCATCGGGGTGCGCTACCTGCTGAAGAAGGCGCTGTCCTACCTGGCCATGATCGGTGTCGCACTGAGCGTGGGGGTGCTGATCGTCGTCATGAGCGTGTTCACGGGGTTCCACATCCGGCTGACCGAAGCCATTCGCGGCCACCTGAGCGACCTGATCATAGAGCCCCGAACGGGCACGATGTACAGCTTCGACGACTGGCAAGCGTGGCGTCGGCAAGTCATGCAGGTCGAGCACGTCGCAGGCTGTGCGCCCTTCGTGCAGGGGGCGGGCCTGATGCGGGAGCGCGGCACCGGGCGGATGATCCACGTCATGTTCCG
>DAOVRD010000107.1 GCA_030628375.1 Planctomycetota bacterium | reverse complement strand
TTTCGGCGGCCAAATCCAGAGCGGTCGACCGGATCTGTGACCTACAACATATGGCATTCACAAGAGCGAAGTGCATAGCCCTATTCATAATTATGCCTGCCTGCCGAAGCCTTGGCGCAGGCAGGAATTATGAATTGGAGTTCAGGCGGCCTGCGTTAGTCGAGAGGGGAGCGAACCCATGCAACGAAGCCTGGCCTTCACCGGGCCCTGTGGCGGTGCTCCTGTCCCGGGCGTCGTCCTCTACGGCCTGGGGGCGATCGGCCTCGAGGTAGCTCGCCGCCTGGTGGAAAGCACCGAGTGGCCCATCATCGCCGCCGTGGACGCTGATCCCGCGAAGGTGGGGCGTAGCCTCGCCGAGTTGACGGGCCTGGACTCCGCCCCCCCTGTAGCGGTCGCGCGTGAGCTGCCGGCCGAGGCCCCGCCGGGCGCCGTGGCGCTCCACATGGCCGGGTCGCGACTGCCGACCGTCGAGCCGCAGCTCGTGGAGTTGATCGAGGCCGGCTATTCGGTCGCATCTTCGGCCGAAGAACTCTGCTACCCGCAGCTCAGGCATCCCGAAGCCGCCGCGCGGCTCGACGCACTGGCCAGGCAGAAGGGGGTGGCCGTGGCCGGCGTCGGCGTGAACCCGGGCTTCCTGATGGACCTGCTGCCCCTCGTTGCGAGCACCGTGTGCCTGGACGTCGAGCGCGTGGAGGTGGAGCGCATCGTGGACGCCGCCACTCGCCGCGAGCCGCTTCAGCGCAAGGTGGGCTCGGGCATGACGCCCGAACAGTTCGAGGCCCTCGCCGACCGTGAAGAGATCGGCCACGTGGGCCTGATGGAATCCTGCGCGCTGCTGGCCGACGGCCTGGGCCTGGCGGCAGACCGCATCGAGGAGGAACTCAAGCCGGCCCTGGCCGAACGGCAGATCAGGACCGACTACTTCGAGGTGGCGCCGGGCCAAGTCGCAGGCATCATCCAGGAGGTGCGAGCCATGGAGGGCGAGACCGTCCGCGCAAAGCTCCACCTGGAGATGTACCTCGGCGCGCCCGACCCGCGCGACGAAGTGCGTATCGTCGGCCGGCCGGAACTCCGACTCGTGATCCCCGGCGGCACGCCGGGCGACTCGGCCACGGTAGCCGCCCTGGTGAACGCCATCCCCCGGGTAGCCGCCGCCCCGCCCGGGCTGCACACGCCCAAAGACCTGCCCCTCACCGGGTAGACCGTCCGAGGGAAGAACCGTGGCACGAAGCAAACGTGGTGCGAAACGCCGCTGCTTTCGCCGTACGTAGGGGCACGGCCCGCAAAGTGTCTCAAAACCCCCCGGGCATTCTCTTCCCATTTATGCTAGATTGAGCGCGTTGCTGCGGACTCGACTGAAGGGAGCCTGAAAGTGCCAGATCCGATCCGGGCCAATTATGAGCAGCTTTTGCTGTTGCCGCCGAATCTGGAGCAGTGGCTGCCGCCGGACCATCCGGTGCGTTTCATACGCGATTTCGTGGATATGCTGGACCTGCAAGCGTTGGGGTTCAGGATGCCTGAGTGCAGGACGGGCCGGCCGCCTTTTGCGCCGGACCTTCTGCTGAAGGTCTGGCTTTACGGGTATTTCGAGCGGATCCGCAGCACCCGGCGCCTGGAGTGGGCATGCTACAACGTGCTGCCGGTGATATGGCTGAGCGGGATGAGCTACCCCGACCACAACACGATCTGGCGTTTCTGGGACGCCAACCGTGAGGCGATGCGACGGCTTTTGAAGCAGGCTCTGGAGGTGGCCACGCGCAACGGGCTGGTGGGGATGGTGCTGCATGCACTGGACGGCACCAAGATCGCCGCCAGGGTCAGCGGGCGGACCGCCTGGCACCGGGAGGACCTGCTGAAGGCGCTGAAGGATGTGGACGAAGCGATCGAGCAGATCGGCCAGGAGATTGAATCCAGGGGCGAAGCGGAGCAAGCGGAGCCGGAGTATCGCATGCCCGAGGAGCTTCAGGACGCCCGCAGGCGGCGGCAGCAGATCAAAGAAGCGCTGGCCCAGATCGAGCAGGCCCAGACCGATCACCTCCATCCGGCGGACGGGGAGGCCCGGATGATGCGCTGCGAGGGCAAGGCGAAGTTCGCCTACAACGCCCAGGCGGTGGTCGATGAGCAGAGCGGCCTGGTGGTGGCGGCGGACGCCACGGACCAGGCTGCCGACTCCGAGCAGTTGACGGCGATGCTCGAGCAGGTCCAACAGACCCACGGCGAGACGGCACGCCAGACAGTGGCCGACGGGGGATACTGGAACCCCCAGCAGCTTGCCGAGGCCGAGCAGAAGGACCACTCGGTGCTGGTCTGCGCTCCGCCTCAGGTAAAGGGCCAGGGAGAGCCGTTTCACAAATCGCAGTTTTGCTACGATGGCAAAAAAGATGTTTTCATCTGCCCTCGGGGCCAGGAGCTGGTCTTTGAGCGGACCAAACCGGCAAGGCACAACAAAGAGGTGCGCATTGGAGTGTATCGGTGCAAGAGCCACCGCGAGTGCTCCTTTCGGGACCAGTGCAGCCGGGACAAACGAGGACGTTCCATCGAAAAGGGTCCCCACCACGAAGCGGTGGTGCGGCAAGTGGAGAAGCAAAGGTGTCCGCAGAATGCCGAGACCTTGAGCAAGCGCAAGCATATTGTGGAGTTGACCTTCGCCTGGGTGAAGGCCCATCAAGGATTCCGGCGCTGGACGGTGAGCGGGCTGGAGAAGGTGCGCAGCCAGTGGTCGCTGCTTTGCCTGGTGCTCAACCTGCGCAAGCTCTACCGGTGGTGGGCGCAGGGAGAGCTGGCGCTGGGCGCTGCCGGGCCGCAACGCTGAGCGCACAGTGGGGCGGCGACTGGCGCGAACCCCATCCCGTACCGGATACAGCGTCCTGAATCTCGCAACACCGCCTTTCACGGTCCTCCAGTAGACCACAGATTCCATGCGTTTTGAGACAGCTTGCGCGCCGTGCCCCTACTGCGCAGGACGGGCCGGTAGCCGCCGCCCCGCCCGGGCTGCATACGCCCAAAGACCTGCCCCTCACCGGGTAGCCCTACAACGTCAGACTTTGCACCACGGAGGCACAGTCGCCGACGCGCCATAGCCGCTAAGGCGACGGAGCGAGGACACAGAGAAGGAAGGACTTGTCCGCCTCCGGCGGAAAGGGCGAACGGACCCAACCGACGTGACGGCAATTATGAATTCATAATTGCCGTGTTGACGACGTTCTGAGGTCTGCCACTCAGGAACGCCTTCAGGTTGTCCACAACCGCCCTCATCAGTCGGACGCGCGCGGCGCGGGTGGCCCACGCGATGTGAGGCGTGATAAAGCAGTTCCTGGCGCTCAGCAGCGGATTGTCCGGCCCGGGCGGCTCGACGGAAAGGACGTCCACGCCGGCGCCCGCAATCCGGCCCGAATTCAGGGCGTCGGCCAGGTCACGATCGTTGACGACCGGTCCCCGGCTGGTGTTGATCAGAAAAGCGGACCGCTTCATCTGACCCAGGCGGGGCGCGGCGACCATTCCGTCCGTTTCCGGCGTGAGAGGACAGTGCAGGCTGACCACGTCGCTCTGCGCGAACAGCGCGTCCAGGCCCACGAACTCAACGTCGGCGTCCTCCGGGCGCACGACGAGTATATCGTTCACCAGCACCTTCATGCCGAAGGCCCGGGCGATGGCGGCAACGGCCCGACCGATCCGGCCGAATCCCACAAGCCCGATGGTCAGGCCGGCCAGTTCGACCAGCGGATAGTCCCAGTAGCAGAAGTCCTCGCAGGCCGCCCACTTGCCCTCGCGCACCGTATGCGCGTGGTGGCCCACGTGCTGCGTCAGCTCCAGCAGAAGAGCGAATACCATCTGCGCCACGGACTGCGTGCCGTACGTCGGCACGTTGGTGACCGGTATCTGCTTCCCTGCGGCCGCCTCGATATCAACGACGTTGTACCCGGTCGCCATAACACCGATGTATCTGAGTTCGGGCAGCCTTTCGATCACGGATGCGTCGAGCACGGTCTTGTTCGTCAGCACGATCTCGGCGTGCCGCGCGCGGTTCACGACATCATCCGGGGCCGTGCGGTCGTAGATCTCGCACTCGCCGAGGGATTCCAGTTCATCCCAGTCCAGATCGCCGGGATTCAGAGTATGCCCGTCCAGCACGACGATTCTCATCTCGTTCGCCTCCTTCCGCGCAAGCCGTAGCCCTGCCCGCCCCATCTACGTGCCGTGAATACCATACCCTATTCCAGTGCCAGTGGCGTTTCAACACCGAACTTCCGGGCAGGGCCGAGTCCGCGTGGGAGGACCGAGCGGCCGTTGCACAAGCGGGGCGGAACCGGCACGCCGTTTGCCCCGATTCCCGGTGGTCATTCTGTGGCACCAGCCAGAGCACTTGAGATGCTCCTGCGGACGATACCAAGAGCAGCCCACATCCGACAGCTTCGCCATCTGGGCCGTCGTCGGCTTGGCCGGGTCGTGATGGCAACTCCGACAGCCGGCGTTGCCCGCGCCGCCAACAGACGCGTATAACATGGAATAAGGCAAGCAAACAGTGTAGAATTGCAGGCCATTTCGGAAACGGTGGACTGATGATTGCAGAGAAGCTTCCTGACAAACACCTGGAAGAACGCCGTGTCGGTCAGCCCCCCGCAGCCAGATCGCCCGTACGCCTCCTGATCGTCATGGGGGTGTCCGTGTTCGTATGCGGACTGCTCATAATGGTGTCTCTGGCCGCCTTTGGACCGGGCGATGCCCTTGTGGGACCCCTGTTCGGTTCTTTCCTGCTGGTTGTTGTGCTCGTGCCTGCCTTGTACTTCTTCCTTGTCCGTCCGCTGGTTCGCCACGTAGACGAGGGCAAGGGGGCAGAGGACGCCCTGGCGGAAAGCGAAGAGCGCTTCCGCCTGCTGGTGGAGACCGCCTTCGAGGGCATAAACATCTGTGAGTTCGATCCAGTCACCATCAAGCGGCGGCTCGTTTTCTGCAACGACCGGTACGTGGAAATGTCCGGATATACGCGAGATGAACTGAGCCGTGCAGACGACCTGAATGAGTTGATCGAGGCCAGTTGGTCCGACGAGGAACGCAAGCGTCAGTACGACTGCATCGTGAAGTGCGTGCCGTTCGCTGGAGCGGCGTCGTGGACGCGCCCGGACGGCAAGGACAACACCTACGAGTTCTCGGCCGTCTCCGTGAAGGTAGGAGAGAAGTATCACATCATAGGAGTTGACCGCGACATCACCGAGCGGGTGCGGGCGGAGCAGGCGCTGCGGGAGGGCGAAGAGCGTTTGCGAAGCCTCTTTGAAGCGGCGAAGAACGTTGCCTTCGTCACGACGGATATTGAGGGCTCGGAGGCACGCATCCTGGATTTCAGCCCGGGGGCTGAGCAGATGTTCGGTTACAGCCGCCAGGAAGTCGTCGGTCAGCCGCTGGCGATCCTCCACGTTCCGGAGGACGTAGGCAAATTCCCCAAAGTGATCGCCGCTACACGGCGAGCCGAAGCAGGCGTCCGTGGTGAAGTGCAACTCGTGCGGAAGTCGGGGCAGAGATTCCCGGCCCTTCTTACCACCCTCCCGATCTTCGACGCCGATAGAAACATGATCAAGATCCTGGGCGTTTCCATTGACATCACCGAGCGGGTGCGGGCGGAGCAGGCCCTGCGCGAGAGCGAGGAACGCAATCGGATGCTGCTGGCCAGTCTACCCCAACGCATCTTCTTCAAGGACCGCGATTCGGTCTTCGTGTCCGTTAACGAACCGTTCGCTCGCGACCTGGGGTTGTCCCCGGAGCAAGTAGTCGGCAAGGACGACTCGGACTTCCACCCCGCTGATCTGGCCGAGAAATACCGTTCCGACGACCGCCGCATCATGCAGTCCCGCAAGCCCGAAACGCTGGTCGAGAGGAACGTGGCGGACGGCGTGGAGCGTACCGTCGAGGTCGTGAAGGCTCCCGTCATAAACGACGAGGGCGAAGTGACCGGGCTGCTGGGCATCTTCACCGACGTGACGGAGCGCGTCCGGGCCCGAGAGCAACTTCGACAGTACGCGGAGCGCCTCCAGGAGCTCAACGCCGAACTCCAGCGCTCCAACCGCGACCTGGAGGACTTCACCTACACCGCCTCGCACGACCTGCGGGAGCCGCTGCGAAAGATCCACACCTTTGGCCAGTTTCTGGCGGAGGATTACGGAGATCAGTTGTCCGAGGAGGGTCGTGAGCACCTGCGCCACATCCAGGACGCGGCCGTCCGCATGAGGGGGTTGATTCAGCACCTGCTGGCGCTCGCCCGCGTGGGGACGCAGGGAGCGCAGTCCGCCCCCGTCCAGCCACAGGACGTCATAGGCAGAACTCTGGACGATCTGAGCGAGGCGATCCGGGAGTGCGACGCCCGGGTCACGGTGCAAGAGGAGCTGCCCGTAGTGATGGCCGACGCCGTGCAGCTCGGCCAGGTCTTCCAGAACCTTATCGGCAACGCGTTGAAGTTCCGATCGCCCGAGCGGACCCCGGAGATCGGCATCACGGCCCGGGTCGAAGACGGTCAGGTCGTCTTCAACATTGCCGACAACGGGATCGGCATCGAAGCGCGTTTCCTGGAGAGGGTCTTTGGCGTTCTTCAGCGTCTGCACCAGCGGGAAGAGTACGAAGGCGTGGGCGTGGGACTGGCGCTGTGCGAGAAGATCATCCGTCGGCACGGGGGCAAGATATGGGCGGAGTCGGAGCCGGGAGAAGGGTCCGTTTTCCACTTCGCTCTACCCCTCGCCTCGGCGGCGGAGGACGCAGAACAGGAGGCCTGAAGAGCTGGGCCAATGAACGAGACAACGAGTACCGAAGCCCTGTTAGTGGAAGACGACGATGAAGACGTCGCCATCTTCTGCCGCTACGCGCGCCAACTGACGGGCCACAAACTCAACGTGACCCGGGCCCGCAGCCAAGAGGAGGCGATGTCTCGCCTGCGAGAAGATCAGTTTGACGTCATCTTCCTCGACCTGAACCTGCCGGGTGGAGACACGGGGATGGACGTGCTGGAGCGCATTCGCAAGGAAGGATTCGACACTCCCGTCGTCATTGTCACCGGCTCGGGCGACGAGATGAAGGCCGTGGAAGCGATGAAGGCGGGTGCCTACGATTACCTGGTGAAGGACGACCTCAGCACCGACCTGCTGGACAGGACCATGCGATACGTACGCGAACGCCGCCTCCTGGAACAGGACCGGCAGCGCATGGTCCAGAAGCTGGCGGAACTGAGCGTCACGGACGAACTCACTTCCCTACCCAATCGCAGGCGGTTGCAGCAGGTGCTGCACGAAGAGTTCAGGCGCTCCGCGCGCACGGCCCAGATGTTCGCCCTGCTGATGCTGGACCTTGACCGTTTCAAGCGCGTGAACGACCAATACGGGCACCAGATGGGAGACAAGGTGCTCAAGCAGTGCGCAGACGCTCTGCGGGACAATGTGCGCAGTACGGATTTCGTCGCGCGCTACGGTGGCGAGGAGTTCTGTGTCATCCTTCCGGCCACCGCACCCGACGGCGCGCTTAAGGTGGCGGAGAAACTCCGCAAGGCCTTTGAGGACATGCCGGAGCCCGTGCCGAACGTCAGCATCGGCGTGGCGGTCTGGGAGCCGCGCGGTTCGGCGGACGATCTCCTGCGCCGGTCTGACGAAGCTCTCTATAAGGCAAAAGGGGCCGGACGCAACCGGGTCGCTCTCTACGGCGAGTAACCATACAGAGCACGATCGGAGGTCCTGTTATCACCACAGAGGCCGGAAATGAACGAGCAAAGCACCGTTCGCGTTCTCCTGGTTGAAGACGATCGGGGAGACGTCCGCATCTTCCGCCGGCATGCTGCGGACTCGCAGCTCTACCGCATCGCAGTGGATCACGTTACGACCTGCAAAGACGCCGTGCACCGGCTTTCGGAAAGAGCCTACGACCTCGTGTTCCTCGACCTGCGCCTTGCCGGCTCACGCAGCGGGCTCGATGCCCTGAGGGGCCTCAGGTCGGCCGCCCCCGAGGTGCCCGTCGTCGTGTTGACCGGCACGGGCAGCGAGCACCTGGCCGTCGAGACGATGAAGCATGGGGCAGCCGACTACATCTCCAAGGACAACTTCAATTGCGCAGTCCTGGAACGCTCTACCCGCTACGCCCTGCAACAGGAAAGGTCGGCTGCTGAACGCAGGCGGGCGGAGGAGGCGCTCCGGGAATCCGAGGCGCGGTTCAGGGCGCTGTTCGAATCAATACCGGAAGGCGTCATAGTTCATGACAACGACGGCAATATCCTCTATGCGAACGACGTTACAGCGAAACGTCTGGAATGGCCTGCCGAGCAGTTGACAGGCAGGAACCTGCGCGAGATCGTGACGCCCGAGAACAGGGCCCCAATACCCGATCACGCCAGGCAGGTCCGCACGAGCGGCTCTTGCACTTTCGAGACGACCTACGTGTCGCGGAGCGGTCGGCTCATCGAAGCGGAAGTCAACGGACATCCCATCGAGTTCGGCGGGCAGAACGCCGTCCTCAGCGTGACGCGCGACATCACCGAACGGAAAGAGACGGAGAGGCAACGGCAGCGTCTTGCGGATCAGATGCTGCACGTGCAGAAGCTGGAAAGCCTCGGCGTCATGGCGGGCGGCATCGCGCACGATTTCAACAACCTGCTCGTGGGAGTCCTCGGCAACGCCGGGCTGGCTATGATGGAACTGCCACCTGAATCACCGGTGCGAGAGACCGTCCAGCAGATCCAGACCGCCGCACGCCGCGCCGCGGAACTATGCAGGCAGATGCTGGCCTACTCCGGAAGAGGCAAGCTCGTGATCCAACCGCTGGACCTCTCGAAGCTGGTGCAGGAGATGGCCCACCTGCTCGAGGCCGCCATCTCCAGGAGAGCCAGCGTCCACTATGACTTCGCGGAGGACCTGCCCCGCGTTCAGGGCGACGCCAGTCAGCTCACGCAGGTAATCATGAACCTAGTCACAAACGCTTCAGAAGCCATCGGCGAAAGCAGCGGCACGATCACCCTGCGCACCGGCGCCATGGAAGTGGACCGCAAGTACCTTTCCACAACCTACCTCGGAGAGGAACTGCCCGAGGGAGACTACGTGTACCTCGAGGTCTCGGACACCGGCTGCGGGATGGATCGCCAGATGCAGGACAAGATCTTCGATCCGTTCTTCACCACCAAGTTCGTGGGGCGCGGGCTCGGTCTGGCAGCCGTCATGGGCATCGTGCGCAGCCATCACGGCGCCGCAAAGGTCTACAGCGAACCGGGCCGGGGCACAACGTTCAAGGTGCTGCTTCCCCGCGACGGTCGGCAGACCGAACAGGTTGAGACGGCAGGAGGCACATGCACCGGCTGGCGTGGCACCGGGACCTTGCTGGTTGTGGACGACGAGGAAAGCGCACGAGCCGTCAGCAAGGCCGCGCTCCAGAGGTGCGGCTTCGAGGTGCTGACCGCCGCGGATGGACAGGAGGGGGTCAGAGTGTTCCGCGAACACGCCGACGAAATCGTCGCCGTGATTCTCGACCTGACAATGCCGCATATGAGCGGCGAGCAGGCGTTCACCGCACTGCGCCGTGTCCGAAAGGATGTCCCCATTATCCTCGCCTCCGGCTATGCCCAAGAAGAAGTGATCTGCCGCTTCGCCGGAAAGGGCGTAGCCGGTTTCGTCCGGAAACCGTACGAACCCCAGGCCCTGCTGGCTAAAGTGCGCGAGGCACTGGGGGAGGACTGAGCAGCGGCCCAGGCCGGCGGCCAGCCCCTTGAGCGTCCGGGATTGACGTGTTCGAGACAGCCCACCGGGCCGGCTTCCCGCTGGAGGTGGTCACTTGTCGCGAGGATACGCCGAACTACTACACTCTCCTGCTGGTCGAGTAGGCAGCGCGAACGCCGCCATTCTCTCTTGCCGGCACGACTGGAGGGTCGGAGATGAAACAGACCGGGAAGGTCATTGACCTGCGCAGCGACACCGTGAGCGTGCCCACGCCCGAGATGCTCCAGGCCATGATGCAGGCCCAGGTCGGCGACGACGTCTACGGCGAGGACCCGACGGCGAACCGGCTGGAAGCCATGACGGCCGAACTGCTGGGCAAGGAAGCGGCCGTCTTCGTCGCTTCGGGCACCATGGCCAACCTGGTCAGCATCAGGGCACACACCGAACCGGGCGACGAGGTGATCCTCGACGCGAACTCGCACTCGTTCCACTACGAATGCGGGGGCTACGCGGCCGTGGCCGGCGTGACCTTCTGGCTGGTGCAGGGCGATCGCGGCATCATCCAGCCCGAGCAGATAGCGGCGGCCGTTCGGGCGGACAACGTCCACTTCCCCCGTTCGCGTCTGGTCATCATCGAGAACACGCACAACCGTGGCGGAGGTACGGTCTACCCGGTCGAGACGGTCCGCCGCATTGCAGACGTCTGCCGGCAGCACGACCTGCGGCTGCACATGGACGGCGCACGACTGCTGAACGCCTGCGCAGCCGCCGGAGCCGAGCCGGCCGACTACGCCCGGCACGCCGACTCCGTGGCCATCTGTCTGTCCAAGAGCCTGGGCTGTCCGGTCGGATCGCTCGTGGCAGGAAGCGGGGAGTTCGCCAGGCGCGCCCGCAGGCTGCGCAAGATGTTGGGCGGCGGCATGCGCCAGGTCGGCTATCTCGCCGCGGCCGGCATCTACGCCCTCCAACACAACGTCGAACGCCTGGCCGAAGACCACCAGCACGCTCGGCTGCTCGCCGACGGCATCCGCAGGACCGGCGGTCTGCAGCTCAAGTACGACCCGCCTGAGACGAACATGCTGTACTTCGACGTCCTGCCGCCCCGCACGCCGGCCGACGTGCAGGCGGTGCTCAGGAAAGAAGGGATACTCCTCAACGACGCGAGCGGAACCACCTTCCGGGCCGTTACCCACCTCGGCGTCACCCGCGCCGACATCGAGAAGGCCATCTCCGTCCTGCAGACCCACTTCGGCTGAGCAGGGGAGCACGAGGGGCTGTGCCCCTACCCCCCGGCTGCCGTTCAGCGACGGAGAGTGCTTGACATGGCAATCTCGCGTCGCTATATTAATGATATCATTAATATGAGCACATGAAATGCGGTTCGACGAATTTCTCTCAGTCTATCAACAAGCGCCCATGATCGAAAGCAGCACCTTTGCCGTCGTCTCTCCAAGCCCTCAGCATCTGCGGGTTTACGTCACACAGTGGCAGAAAAAGGGCTATCTTCACCCACTGAAGGCCGGGGTCTATATCCTCGACCAGAAGTACAGAAAGGCAGACATTAGCCCCCTTTTCGTGGCCAATTATCTGCTCAGTCCCTCCTACCTGAGTCTGGAATTCGCCCTCTCCTTCTACGCCCTCATCCCGGAGCAGGCACTGGCGTACACTTCCGTGACCACCAAGCACGCGCGAGTCTTCGAAAACGTCCTCGGCACGTTCACCTACCGCGCGGTGAAGCGTGATCTGTTCTTCGGCTACGAAGCAAGGAAAGACGGCGACCAGGAGTACCTGATCGCCTGTCCCGAGAAAGCTCTGCTGGATTACCTGTATCTGAACTCCGGATCGCTGGAGGCCGACGCGGCGCAGGTGGAATCGCTCAGATTGCAGAACCTGGACACGCTGGACAGCGACCGCCTTATGCAGTACGCAGGGCGCTTCACCCGCAAGGTGCGCCGCCTGGCAGACCTCGCAGTCCACGCAGCCCACACGTAGACTGGCGGAACGAACCAGGTGAAAGACAGAATCAGATCACTGATCAGCGCTGAGCGGGACCAGGCGGCCAACCGCTGGGCCGTGCGCCAGTACCTTCAGCACTACTTGCTGTATGTGCTGTTCCGCACCAAGCACTACCGGCGACTTGCTTTCACCGGCGGGACGGCGCTGCGCCTGCTTTTCGGCCTGCCACGCTTCTCCGAGGACCTGGACTTCTCGGCGGTCGAGGGCAGCGAAGATCTCGACTTCGGCGTCTTGCGTTCGGACGTGCTCGCCGAGCTTGCACATGCCGGCTACCAGGTTGACGAACGGCCGAGCGAGGCCCGCAACGTGGTCAGTACGTTCGTCAAGTTCCGTGGCCTCCTCCACGAACTCGGCCTGAGGCCTCACGCGGACGAGGTCCTGTCCGTCAAGATCGAAGTGGACACGAACCCGCCC
>DAOVRD010000397.1 GCA_030628375.1 Planctomycetota bacterium | reverse complement strand
GATTGCGTTCGCCCGGCAGTTCGCCGAAGCAGGCATGGGCGTATGCGAAGTGCTGGGACAATACCGTGCGGTCCTGTCTGAATCCATCGCTGGCGTCAAACGCGCCTTTCCGTTTCACAAGGAGTCGCCGCTGGCGCAGTTTCACCGTGTCGCCATGCCTATCGTCCAGGGCCCCATGGCTGGCGTGAGTGGCACTGCTCGGCTCGCCAAGGAAGTGACGGGACACGGTGCTCTGCCTTTTGTCGCCGCAGCGGGCATGTCCGCCGACCAGTTCCGGCAGCTTATGGCCGATACGAGGGCCGCATTGGGGGGGAAACCTTTCGGCGTTGGCATTATCACCTTCGCCGGCGAAGGTTCAGAGATGGTTGAGGCGGTGTTGGCCGCGCGTCCAGCCTTTGTGACAGTGGCCGGCGGCGCTGCAGAACAGGCCCGTCAGTTCGATGAGGCCGGCATTCCCTGTTACCTTCATGCACCATCTCTGACCCACGTGCAGAGCTTCCTGGACAGCGGCGTGCGTGGCCTCATCCTGGAAGGACATGAGGCGGGCGGTCATGTTGGCAGCCTGGGATCTCTGATCCTGTGGGAGCTGGCCGTTCAGGAAATCCTGGCGCGAAGCCCCGACAGCGTGGCCGGAACCCGCATTCTGTTCGCCGGAGGCATAGGGACTGCCCGCTCGTCGCTGGCGGCCGCCGTTTTCGCATCGGCGCTGGCGGAGCATGGCGTCGCTTGCGGCCTCCAGGTCGGCACCGCTTACCTGGCCACGGAGGAGGCGGTCAGTTCGGGGGCGATATCGAACGGCTACCGGCAGGCGCTTTTGCGGTGCGAGGAAACGATTACGGCCGGCCAGACGGTCAATCTGCCGGCTCGCTGGGCTCTGACTCCATCCGCACTCGAACTGATCGCAGAGGAACTCAGGTGGGACGTTCAGGGGACCCCGCTGCACGAGCGCAAGGAGCGCCTCGAAAGGTTGAACCACAAGCACCTTCAGGCGGCGGTCAGCGGCAGACCCCTGGACACAGGTGGCGTCGAAGGACCGTCAGAGCCGGCCTACATGTGTGGACAGACCATTTCAGTGCTCTCGAACACCGCCACCATGGCGGAGTTCCACGAGGAACTGACCGGGAAGGCGGCCGAGTTGGCGCGGCGGTGCCCTTTGCCGGGCGAGGCCGAGGACGATCTTGAAGATGCCGTTGCCATCGTTGGCATCGGCTGCATCTTCCCGAAAGCCAACGATCCCCAGGAGTACTGGAACAACCTGCTCAACCGCGTCAGCGCAGTTCGCGAAATCCCCCAGGACCGGTGGGACGTGGACATGTTCTACGATCCGAGCCCTGAGGTGCGGGATAAGAGTTCGTCCAAGCTCGGTGCCTTCATTGAAGGTTTCGAGAAGGACCCTGTAAAGTTTCGCATCCCCCCCATCGCGGCTTCCTCGATTGACCGCATCCAGTTCCTTGCGCTCGAGGTCGCGTGCCAGACTATGGAGGATGCAGGATATCTCGAAAAGGACTTCCCGCGGGACCGTACCGGCGTGATACTCGGAAACAGCATGGGAGGGGAGATGGGCGTGAGCTACGGGCTGCGCGTGTATGCTCATCAATACAGTGCCGCCCTGGAGTCCGTCCCGGAGTTCCAGGAACTTCCGGAAGAACTGAAGGATTCCATAGCTGCCAAGGCGAGGGGGGCCTTTACTAAAAATGTCCCGGAGTTCACGGAGGACTCATGTCCGGGCACGCTGGGCAGCGTCATCGCCGGGCGCATCTGTAACTATTTTAACCTCGGCGGCGTCAATTTCACCCTCGACGGCGCCTGCGCCTCGTCGCTGGCGGCCATAAATGCCGGCATCCAGGGCCTCAGAAGCGGGCAATACGATCTGGTGCTGGCCGGCGGGGCGGAGACGAAGATGGATCCGCCCGCTTACATAAGTTTCTCGAATCTGGGCGTGCTCTCGGAAACAGGCTGTTTCCCGTTTGACGAGCGGGCCGACGGCTTTGTCATGGGTGAGGGGGTTGGCATGGTCCTGCTGAAACGCTGGACCGACGCGCGCCGGGACGGAGACAAGGTCTATGCGATCATCCGCGGCGTCGGAAGCTCAAGCGACGGGGCGGCCAAGACTGTCACGGCGCCCGACGTCACGGGTCAGGTGTCCGCCATACAGCGGTCCTACGAAGGGCTGCCATTCACGCCTGCCAGCATTGCCCTCGTTGAGGCACACGGCACTGCAACCCGGAACGGGGACCTGGTCGAGATGACCTCCCTGACTGAGGTCTTCGGGCGTTGCAGGAAGAAGCACTCCGTGGCCTTGGGTTCTGTCAAGTCCATGATGGGTCACCTGAAGACTGCCGCCGGGATTGCGGGGCTCATCAAGGTCGCGCTGGCGCTGCACCACAAAGTGATGCCGCCCACGATGAATTGCGAGCAGCCCCGCCGAGACATTGATTGGGACAACTCGCCGTTCTATCTGATTACCGAGCAGCGGCCCTGGCAGGACGAAGGCCACCCGCGTCGCGGCGCGGTCAACGCGTTCGGCTTCGGCGGCGTGAACTATCACATGGTTCTGCAGGAAGCTCCGGAGACGGCTCGTTCGGTGGAGGTGCGCGAGGTCGTCGAGGCGGAAAAGTCAGCGCTGCCTGCCGAACTTCTGATCTTCCGCGCTCCGACGCCCTCGGAAGTGTTGGACCTCGTCCGGGAGGCAGAAAGCCGTTTGGGCGACAACTCACAGGCCCAGATGCACAGGATCGCCAGGGAACTGTGGGAGCGGTGCCCGCGTAAAGGCGCCACGCTGGCCGTGCTCGCACGCGATGTGGAGACGCTCCGTTCGAACCTTCAAAAGGCCCGCAAGGTATTGAGCGACGGCACGCCGGACCAGTATGCGTCTGCGCAGGGCATTTACTATAGCGAGAAGCCGCTGGGCAGCGATGAGAAGGTGGCGTTCCTGTTTCCGGGGCAGGGCAGCCAGTACTTAAACATGGGCGGTGATCTCCTTGAATCCTTCCCGTTCCTGCGGAGCATCTTTAGGGAGGTTGAGCGCATTGCTCAACGCTGGACGGGCAGGTCCGTGTTGTCCACAGTATTTGCGAAAGACGACCT
>DAOVRD010000321.1 GCA_030628375.1 Planctomycetota bacterium | reverse complement strand
TCTGTGCCTGTCCCGTTTTTCGCTGCGATCAAGGAAAATGGGATACAGGCACCCTCCGGGATGCCAGTCCCCATTTTCCCCATTTTCCGCCATTATAGGCGAAACCTGGACGGCATGTGTCCGATAAGGGTGCTCGGGACCGCAAAAATCGCTCGAACTTTCCGCCCTGCCCAAGACGTCCCACAACATCTTGCCCTGCCCCTCACCCATCGTCCGATACCTCCTTGCTTGAGTAGCGTCTATGAGGAGTTATCGGAAGAATCCACCCACAATTGAATGGCCCTGTGGCCTGTTACAGACAAAGGGGATACCGAACAAGAGAATCCCGTTGGTCTTGTAGGGGCGGCCGCCCGTACCGGTCATTGGTGGATTGACAGAGGCTTAGTCGCCTTCGCGGAAGAAGACCTTGCCGTGAAAGCGCAGGTCAACGTATTCGATGCCTCGAAGAGAGGCATGATCCCGCAGCTTGCTGCGCAGCATCTCCAGCTTCTCGGAGTCCGACACCAGGAAAGGCGGCAGCTCCAGCTCCGGGAGCTGAGCGTAGACCGAAGACTTGCCCCATTTGACCTGGGCCTCCTCGACCTCGCCATCGTCTTTGCGCCAGGGGACGGTCAGGATGATGTCCGGTTCCGCAGCGTCCCGTGCCACGCCGGTCACGTCTATCCCGTTCACTTCCAGCTCGCTGAGCAGGCCCTCTCGGAGGAAGAACTCGGTGAGCCTTGCGCCTACGGAAAGGCGCGGGTGGTCCCAGCCTTCGCCGATGGGCGGCGGCCGGTCCAGCAACTGGTCGGTGATGAGGGGAATGGATTCCGCCTGCCACTCGCGCGGACGTCTGAACAGATCATCAGGCAGCCAGTGCCCGTCCTTGTCCACCAGGTAGCGCTCTTCGCCGAATGCGACCAGCCCCGCCGGCTTCCTGAACACGGCTTTGATTGCCAGCTTGTTCGGCAGCCTTCTTTCCACCCTGGTGATGTCCAGAATCCAGGGCGAGCTGCGAAGCTCGTGCTGAACGGCGTGGGCCAGGTCCTTTTCGAAGACCGACTGTCCTCGCTCCAGGGCGCTGAGTTCTTTCCGCAATTCCCGGAGCATGCTCGGGCCGTCGATCCATTCGGGGTGTCCGTTCAACGAGAGCGCCACGGGGTTGACGTGGAACTCGGGCCGATGCACGATGGCCCGCCAGACCCAGCGGGGCGCGAAGTACACGGCGGCCACCGCCAGTGCCGCCAGGCCTATGCGCGGCAGGGCTCTGAGGATACGTCCCAGAGCCGGGACTGCCCTGGCCTTGCTTGCTCTGGTTGTCGTTCTTGCCATGATCTAATGCACGTCCGAGCCCGGGTTGTCAGGCGATCAGTCGCCGTCTCTTGCGTTTCTCCGCCGTGTCGCGGACGGCTGCGCGCACGAGCCGATCGCAAAGGGCGGGGAAGGAGACCCCTGCCTCTGCCGCCGCCATGGGAAGCAGGCTGCGCGGCGTGAAGCCCGGGATGGTGTTCAGTTCCAGCACGTAGAGGTTGGCGTCGTACCCGTATATCATGTCCACTCGTGCCATGTGCCGGCACCCCAGGGCGCCGTAAGCCCGCACCGCCGCCGCCGAGCACTTGCGGTACAGCGTCGGCAGCAGGGAGACCGGCGTGATGTAGCGGGTGCGCTCGTCGTTGTACTTCGCCTCGTAGTCGAAGAACTGGCGACTGGGAACCAGTTCGATCATCGGCAGTCCTTCTCCCCGCAGCACACCGACGGTGAATTCCCGACCCCTCACGTAACGCTCCACCAGGACGACGTCGCCCTCGTCACGCGCCAGCGCAATGGCGTCCGGCAGGCGGGCCGGATCCTTGACGATGCTGACCCCCAGACTCGATCCGCTGGCGGCCGGCTTACAGACCAGCGGATAGCCGAACTGTTCGGCCTGCCTTTCGGCCCATGCCACGCTGTGCGACGGGTCCACTGCAAAGTAGTCCGGCGTCGGCACGGAGTGACGGATGAACAGACGCTTGCTGGCCATCTTGTTCATGCCCAGGCGGCTGGCGGCCGGGCCGCTGCCGGTGTAGGGAAGGCCCATCTTCTCCAGCAGTTCCTGCACCGTGCCGTCTTCACCGAAAGGCCCGTGCAGGGCGACGAAGCAGGCGTCCGGTCTGGTCTCCTGCAGGCCGGGCAGGGCCGGGTCGGTCACGTCGTAGTCGGTGACTTCGTGGCCGGCGTCGCGCAGTGCTGCTGCGACGGCTTTTCCGGACTTCAGGGACACTTCGCGTTCGCGGCTCAGGCCCCCCATCAAGACCGCGACTCTCAAGGTCTGGTGAAGCTTCATGATTCCTCCGTCGGTGTTTCCATGGATGTTCGTTCAAGCGGCCTGGGGCTTCGCCGGCCAGCGGCGCACCTCCAGTTCCAGCTCTATGCCGAATCTGCGGCGGACGGCTTTCCTCATGATCTCGATGAGTCGGACGACGTCCGCGCTGGTTGCTCCGCGGCGGTTCAGGATGAAGTTCGCGTGCCGCTCTGAGACTTCCGCGCCGCCGCACTTGTAGCCTCTGAATCCGCACAGGTCCAGCAGCTTCCCGGCCGACTGCGCGGGTGGGTTCTTGAAGATGCAGCCGGCGCTGGGCGGCCCCACCGGGAAGCGTTCGGCCCGGGCCCGTGCGTAGCGCATCATCTGCGGGCCGATCAGTTCGGGGCTGCGTGGCACGAGGGCGAACTCCGCTTCGGTGATCACGGCGCCCTGAAGCGCCAGGTGCCGATAGGAGAACTCCAGATCGGGGCGTAGCAGCTCGGTCTTCTCGCCCTTCGGGCCGACGATCCAGAGGCGTGCGATCGCGTCACAGGTCTCTTTGCCCCACGCCCCGGCGTTCGCGGCGACGGCCCCGCCGACCGTGCCGGGCAGCCCGGCCAGGAATTCCAGCCCGCCCAGGCCCTGCCTCTTGCAGTAGGCCAGCAGCTTCGCCGTCGGCGTGCCGGCCCCGACGCGGACGGCGAGCCCGGCGCTTCTGTCCATCCAGTCGAATCCGGGCGTCTGAATGTGAATCACTCCGTAGGGGAGATGACCTTCGTCAACTACCAGGTTTGAACCACCTCCCAGCACGCGCCAGTGCAGATCGTTGCGACGGCATTCCTCCAGCGCGTCAAGCAGTTGTTGTTCCGTGCCCGGGCGGAGGTAGCGGAGCGGCGTCCCGCCCAGACGGAACGTCGTGAGGTGGCGAAGCTGTATCGGTTTTTCCATTTCCGGTGTCATGCGGCGATCTGCCGACGGCCCTTTTCTGTGATCCTGGGAATGATGTCACGAGCCACCTGCCAGATGTTGCCGGCTCCCATGACAAGCACCACGTCGTCGGGAATAACGTCGCCGACGATGATGCTCTCCATGTCCTCGAACTCCGGCACGTAATGGCCGAGGATGCCGGTGTGGTTCATCTGCCGCACCACGTCCAGCGCGCTGACCGACTTCTGATCCTCCTCTGAGTCGCGTGCCGCGTAGATGTCGCAGACGTATGTGACCCACGCCGAGCGGAAGGACTCTGCGAGTTGGGGCAGCATCTTCCTGGTGCGGGAATACTGATGCGGCTGAAAGATGACGAACACGCGCTGGCCCGGGAACCTCTGGTGCGTGGCGGCCAGGCTGGCTTCGATCTCTTTGGGGTGATGGGCATAGTCGCTGACCACCGGCACGTTCCAGGGCGTGCCGAGCAACTGGAGCCGCCTGGCGACTCCTTCGAACTCGGCCAGGGCTTCCTTGATGGCTGCGAAGTCCATGCCCGCCTGGTGGCAGGCGGCGATGGCTGCCAGGGAGTTCAGCACATTGTGCGTGCCGTAGAGCTGGGTGCTGAACCTGTCTATCTTCTTGCCTCTGTAAACGAGGTCGAAGTTGCTGTGCACCTTGGCCCGCCACAGCCGCTCGGCGCGGTAGACGGCGTCCTTGTCGTCAATGCCGTAGGTCAGGGCGGGCACTGCGGTTTCCTGGATGACGGCGCGCGTGTTCTCATCGTCGCCATTGGCGATGACGAGCCCTTCTTCCCCGGCGGCGCGGACGAAATCCGCGAAGGCCTCCTGGATGTCCCACATGTCGTAGTAGTAGTCCAGGTGGTCGGCGTCAATGTTCGTGATCACGCTGATGTCCGGGGTCAGGTAGAGGAAGGAGCGTTTGTACTCGCAGGCCTCGGCGACCAGGTATTCGCCCGATCCGTAGTGCGAGCCCCCGCCCAGTTGGGGCACGTCCGCTCCGATCAGGAACGAGGGGTCGAGCCCGCCGTGGCGCATCGTGTAGGCGATGATAGACGAGGTGGTGCTCTTGCCGTGCGTGCCGGCGACGGCGATGCCTGTCTGAGACTCCATCAGTTGGCCGAGCAGCTCGGGATAGCGCAGCACCTGAAGTCCCAGCCGGTGCGCCTCCATCAGCTCCGGGTTGTCCTCGCTGATGGCCTGACTGACTACCACCAGGTTGGTGTTGCGATCCAGGTTGCGGCCTTGCTGGTCGAGCGAGACCCCGATGCCGCGCTGTGAAAGGGCCTCTGCCACCGGGCTGGGCTGGATGTCGGAACCGGTGATCCGTGCGCCGCGCTCGGCGGCGTACGTGGCCATTGATCGCATCCCGGTTCCGAGTATGCCAATGAAATGCCAGTGCTCGTTCGACAGGTTCAACTTCTTCGCCCCTTG
>DAOVRD010000220.1 GCA_030628375.1 Planctomycetota bacterium | reverse complement strand
TCCCGCGCCATCTTCAGCAGGTCCGGCGTGGCCTGTTTCAGGTCCATCAGGATCACGCACTTGGCGGCCATCTGAAGGACCGGCTTTGTGCGAGGGCCCTTCAGCATCGCCAGAACGGTCGGGACGCCCGCGTCGCTGCCGAGCCGATGGAGGGCCAGCGCGGCGGCCAGGCGGTTGAAGTATTCCTCGTCCCTGAGGGGCAGCTCACGGCCCGGCTCGCCTGGCATCGGCCTGAAGCGCCGCCAGCGGCCCGCGTCACGGCCCGACCGAGGGGGCGGGGGCGTGAGGGTGAGGGCCTCCTTGAGCACCGGCTTAGCCCGCGAGTCGCCCAGCTTCTCCAGCACGGCGATGGCGCCGCGACGCACCCACGGGGACTCGTCCTTCATCGCTGCAATGACGGGCTCGAGCGCCGACTCGTCGGGCGTGAACACCAACTGCGCGATGGCGGCCTGACGCACCCGCATGTCCTCGCTCCCGAGGGCTTCGCAGAACCTGGCTACGTGCGCCGGGTTGTTGTCCAGGCCGAGCCGGTACAACTCGGCGACCTCCGGGCCCCTTTCCTCGAAGATGAAACTGCGTGTCGGATGGTTTGTCGCCGAGGCCGACTGGCAGGCGGCAAGCAGCAGCACGGGAAACACTACGGGCAGATAGAGAAGGCGACGTCTCATGGCTCCAACTCCCCTTGATAACGCGCATCAGGAAAAAAGCGAACGGCGCTCCGTCAAGTTGGTCAGCCTTCGTGATGGCGCAACGCCGTCCAGAAACACACGGTCCGTCAGGGTAACCAGACCGACCAGGGACCGCAAGGGGAAGCGAGAGGTCCTCCCGGTCGGGGCCTCGCGGAGGGCGCTCAGGAGCTGCGACACGGCCGCTTGCATCGCAGCGTTCTTCTTGGTACGGTTCCGCCAGACCCAGCTCCGGCCGGGCCGCAGACGACGACCGACCCGGCCATAATGAGGCGGATGGAATAGAACATGAGCATACTCCAGGTACTCCTCATTGCGTTCGGACTCGCAATGGACGCGTTCGCCGTGTCCATAGCGGAGGGCATGGGGCTGCGCAACGTCACGAAGACCGACACGCTCCGCGTCGCGATTCACTTCGGCGGCTTCCAGGCAGTCATGCCCGTAGTAGGCTGGCTTGCCGCGAACTCAGTGCACTCTTTCATGGCGGCTTTCGACCACTGGGTTGCCTTCGGCTTGCTAACCCTGGTCGGCGCCAAGATGCTGGCCGACTCACTGTTCGGTTTCACGACAGGCGAGGCAATGAACCCCAGCACGGGGGCCAGGCTGCTCGCATTGTCCATTGCCACCAGCATTGACGCCCTTGCGGTGGGCGTAAGCCTTGCCATGCTCCGGGTGGACGTCTGGATGCCGGCGGCCGTCGTTGGGATCGTCACGGGTGCGCTCTGCGCGCTCGGCGTTCAGGCCGGCGACAGGATAGGTTCCCGCCTCGGCCGCTGGGCGGAGTTCTGCGGTGGTCTGGTCCTTTGCGCCATAGGCGTCAAGATACTCTGCGACCACTTGCTCTGAGCGCGGGGCTGGAGGCCCACGTCATCGGGCCTACTTGCTGTAGATGAGCTTGAACCCCTCAGCAGAGGCAGCGCCGATCTTCTCCCCGTAGTACCGCCACTTGCGCCAGAGGTGTCCATCCTCCCGTTGCAGGTGTCCCCCCTGAGAGCGATGGCAGGCGAGAGCCTTCAAAGCCGTCTCCTCGTAACCGGTCACGTCAACGATCTCGTCCACCGACAGCGGCGGGAACTGGAAACGACCCGGGCCGGGCGCTGACACCGGCAGCCAGTACGGACCGATATCCGCATCCTCGGCGGCCCGGCGCCAGGCTCTGGCAACGACCAGCGCAGCAGCAAAATGATCGGGGTTGCCGTTCTGGATAGCCTGGCCGATAACGAGTTCGGGCTCCCACTGGACCAGCAGATCGGCCAATTCCCCGACGATAGGGTGGTCCGGCCAGAGGCCGGGCCCGGCAGCAACGAATATGGGCGTCCCCTCCGGGATGTCGTCGGCAGGAACGCCTTCCCTCTCGGCACCGGTGTAGGACGGCGTCAGGAGGCTGCCGTCCTTACGCGTATAGATGTTCTCCAGCAGGTCACCGTACCAGAACTCGGCGCCGAACACCTTGGCCGCGGCCTGTGCTTCGGCGTAGCGCATGGGGTCTATCTCGACCGAGGGCTGGTACCTGCCTCCTTCTTGCTCGTTGAAATGGGTCCGGCCGGAGTTACAGCGCGTCAGAAGCCCGTAGAGGACCCGGTAGCCCTCGGCGGCGTACCTGGCCACTGTCCCCCCTGAGCCGAACTCAACGTCGTCGGCATGGGCTACGACCGCACAGATAGACTTCTTCATCCTCCACCCCCTCTCAAGTGATTGGGCGGTTGCCCGCCTCCCCGGAACTCGCGCGAAGGACTGTCCACGGCGCCCTTCAGTGTACCCGGCCTGCGCCGAAATCCAAAGTGACGGCAGCCCCAACAGCTTGTGCTTGATTCAGCCTTCCGGCCGCCGCCATAATAGGCTCATCTGCTTCGGTTGCTGCCCCGATCATTGGGTCCGCTGTGTGCCCTGCGAGGTGAGTTATGATCGTGACAAAGCGCGCATATGCACGGGTCGGCTTCGTGGGCAACCCCTCGGACGGCTACAACGGGAAGACGATCGCGTTCACGATCGGAGATTACTATTCCGAAGTTGTCCTTTACGAGAGTCCCGAGCTGGAGCTGCGTCCCGGTCCTCAGGACCACGCGGTCTTCGCCAGTCTGGACGACCTGGTGCAGAACGTCGGGCAAACGGGTTACTACGGCGGCGTCAGGCTGCTCAAAGCGGCGACAAAGAAGTTCGCCGAGTACTGCTACCAGCATGGCATCAAGCTGCCCACCCGCAACTTCACAGTTCGCTATGACACCAACATCCCCCGTCAGGTCGGCCTGGGCGGCTCCAGCGCCATCATCACGGCGGTGATGCGCGCCCTGATCGAGTTCTTCGCAGTGGACATACCTCGCGAGATCATCCCCAACGTCGTGCTGGCCGCCGAGACCGAGGAGCTCGGGCTTACGGCGGGCCTGCAGGACCGGGTGGTACAGGTCTACGGCGGCGTCGTCTACATGGACTTCGCCAGGAAGTATCTGGCACGAGACGCCTACGGGCGCTACGAACAACTCGATCCAGGACTGCTGCCCCCCGTCTACGTGGCTTACCGGAAAGACCTGGGCAAGCAGAGCTCGACTGCCCATATCCGCGTGCGTGAACTCTACGACCTGGGGGACAAGAAAGTCGTGAAGACCATGGCGGAGATTGCATCCCTGGCGGACACGGCACGGGACCTGATGAAGGCGGGGGACAGGGAGGGGCTTGCAGACGTTGTCAACCGCAACTTCGACCTGCGGGCGCAGATCTATCCGATCAGGGACGCGGATATGGAAATGGTCAGCACCGCCCGCGCGGCGGGGGCTTCGTGCAAGTTCTGCGGCTCCGGCGGGGCGGTGGTGGGCACGTTCAAGGACGAGCAGATGCTCGGCGCACTCCGCTCAGCGATGACGGGCGCCGGGCTCCAGTTCATCGTCCCGCAGCTTGCACCCAAGGACGCGTGACCTCGCCAGACCGTGCATTCCCCGGGCGCCGCCCTGGAACTACGCGACTCTTATGGTTCCCCCCCTGCAGGGGCCTCCGAGCCCAGCGCCCGCCCGATGGCCGCCCGCGCCAGAAGCCTGGTCGAGTCAAGGATCGGCAGCGGCGCTTCTTCGGGACGGACTATCAGGGGTATCTCCGTGCAGGCCAGCACAACCGCATCCGCGCCCCGCGCCTTCAGTCTCTCCATCACCTCATTGAAATAGGCCCGCGATTCCTCCGTGAAGACTCCGCAGACCAGTTCCCGGAAGATGATCGAGTCCATTCGCAGGCGGTCATCCTCATCGGGCAACTCGACGCTGATGCCCCTGGGCGCCAGCGCATCCGGGTAGACCGGGCCCTCGGTCAAGTGGCGCGTGCCAAGTATCCCGAGCCCCGCATAGCCCCTGCGGCTTGCTTCGTCGGCCACCACGCGCGCGATGTGCAGCCACGGGATGGCAGACCTGCCCACCACCAGTTCGAACGCCTGGTGAACGGTGTTGTCCGGGCAGATCGCAAACCGGGCCCCGGCCGCAGCGACCTTGCGGACCGAGGACAACATCAGTTCGGCCACGCCCTGCCAGTCGCCGGACCGGATGTGGACCATGTAGTCCGACAAGGCGTGCGTGTGCATCGTGATCTCGGGGTGGGCGTGCTCGCCCATGACGCTGGGGGCTTCAGCGCAAATGGTGCGATAGCACAGGGCGGCGCCCTCCGCGCTGCACGCGACAATCCCGATGTGCTCAGCCATCTTCCGTGGCCTCCGTAAGGGGGGGCGCACCTGCTGGACGGCGCGGGTGACCGGCCAGGTTCGTTACCAGGCTCCGACCACCCGGTCAGGGCGCTACTTGGGGAACAGCTTTTCGATCAGGTCGGCATCCGGCCGCGTGCCGTATTCGCATATCTCGAACACTTCGGCGTGCCGGATCTCCTTTCCTCGTTCGGGGCCGTAGCGCTCGATCAACTTCTCACGGTAGGTGTCAGCAAGGAAGATCGAGGCCGACCCCCGTTCGAAGAGCCACTGGAACCGCTCCGCCTCACCCGAGGGCACCTGATCCAGGTTGCCGGAATTGAAGGCGAGCCACTCGAAGAACTGGCTCTCATGGCAGGCCAGCATGCGCACCTTGGCCTCGATGTACTCGTCCACGGCGACAGCCACGTCGCATTGGAAGGGCGTCGGCTTCCGGAACCGATCATAGGTGTAGCAAATGACGGGCATCCGTTCCATGATGGGCACATCCGGGCGGATGAGGGGCACCGTGAGCAGATACGACGCGTCCATCACCAACTGGCCGGCCGCCCGGTGGTCCGCGTGGTAGTCGAACGGGCGCAGGCCGAGCAGAAGGTCCGGACGGAACTGGCGGATCAAGCCTATCAACTCCTCGCGTATCTCAACGTCGGGCGTAAGCCTTGCGTCGTCGTGGTCGAGCACGACATACTCCGCCCCGATGACCTCGCCCGCCCGGCGCGCCTCCGCCTTGCGTCTGCGGGCCAGGTCATCAGGCGCCATCTCATGGTGCCCCGCGTTTCCGTTGGTCACCGAAACGAGCATGGCCTGGCCGCCCCGCTCAACATAACGGGCCGCAAGCCCGCCAACGCGTCCGTCTCCGTCATCCGGATGTGCACCGATGAACATCAGCTTCATCAACTCCTCCTCCTCCTGTTGGGCCAACCTGTTTGCGGCACAAACGCGACGCCGCCCGGCGGCGAGGCTAACGCGGCGAAGTGTTGCTCCTGTCCAGTTGCTGATAGGTCAGTCCGGTCAAGCGTTGCTGCAACTGGGCGTGCTTACGATCGGACATGCGCTGGCATTCGAGTATGTTCCGCAGCAGCTTATCGTGCGTCTCCCGGTCTCCGGCCAGGGCATGGAGTTTCGCCAGACGCAGCGTCACTTGCGCCCAGGAACTCGTGAAAGCGTACGCACTGGCCTGCGGCCTCGTCAGGCGGAACAGCGTGTTCTCATGCAGCTTGATAGCATCCTCGACCGCTCCGTGCCGGACCAACACACGCCCCGCACTGTCCAGCAGCGGAATGAACGTGCTCTGCCGATAGATGGCCTCCGGGATGCCTGCGGAATATGCCTCAACTGCGGCATCGTATTCTCCCAGACTTTCAAGGAGCCGCCCTTTGAGCAGGCGCAGCCTGACCACCGCCTCGCTGTTCCTGCGCTCGAAGAGATCGGCCGCCTCGTCATAGAGGTCCAGCCTCCTCTGCAGGTGCGTGGCAGGAAGCGTCCCGCCCACCACCTCAAGCGCCTCGACCGCCAGGTTGGGATAGCTGCGGAGCCTCCGCACGAACTCCGGCAAAACCGTCATCACGTCCTCCGGAGAGAAAACACCGTCTTCGGCCAGGCGCGCAAAGGTATGCCATTGCAGTTCGTCGTAGACGCAAGTGTTCAACGACCCGTACATAGCCCTTCGGGCCTGGTCTCTCAGGCCGGGCACGGCCAACGCTGCCGACCGGGTGCCCGTGACACCCGTTGAAGCCTGCTCGGAGTCGTGGGCCACTTGCACCAGTATTGCCGCCACATCGCACCGTATCCGCGCGGCCCGCCGCTGTTCCGGCGGATAGCGCAGTGCCGCCAGGGCGAAGTCCAGTTCGTGTTCCGACACGCGGGCTCCGGCATGCGGCTCGCGTACCGTGCCGGCCAGGGCGTCCTCATTTCCCAGACGGCCGGTATCGCGGTCCCACTGGGGCGTGCTGCCCTGGCGAATGTAGCCAACCCACGCATGCTCCTCGCCACTGGGCGTCGAGCCTCCGATGTAGACGCTGGGCACGCCCATCGCTTTGCCCACCTCGGATGCAAAGGAGGCGGCGTCATGGCACACGCCACCGTTCTGCTGGATGTCTTGCAGCGTCCGGCTGGGCTGGTCCGGTTCCAGCTTGTCGCCGTCCGTGTAGAAACGCGACTCGTACTGGAACTGCCATATTCTCCTGTAGAGCCTTCCCACATCGGCGGTGCCTCCGTACTTCTCCAGGGCCCAGAGCCGCTCAAAGACAGGGCGCCGCGTGTCAACGATGTACTTGCTCACCTGGTGCGGCAGCGAGGACAGGTCGAATTCCATGCGGTCCGCATTGCGCGTGAAGTAGCGGAACGAACCCAGCAACAGCCCCCGGTCGGAGGGATAGGCATCCCACACGACCGCGAAGGCAATCGCCAGTTGCGGGAACCGGATGAGCATGTCCTCGGAGTCCGCCAGAAGCAGCCAGAGAATCTCGAATGCCCTGGCTGTGTCATCGCTTGGCCGGAGGGCCAACAGGAACGCCTCGTTGAACTGCCGATTCGCCAGCAGCCATTCCTTGAGTCGCCGTGCGGGGGCCGCATCCAATTGCTTGGAAATCTCCGGGAAATGGCGGCAGACGCTGTATCCGTAGTGCAGGAAAGCCAGCCTGTCAAAGGAGGGCCCCCCAGGCGCGGCACATTCGGTCGCCATGGCTCTGGCGAAGTAGTCGGCCCCCTCTTCCCACCGCGATGCCAGAACGTAGTCGTTCCACGGATCGGCCTCGTGCCGTCCCTGCGGAACGGCTCGGCCCGCCCCTGCG
>DAOVRD010000022.1 GCA_030628375.1 Planctomycetota bacterium | reverse complement strand
TGTACTTGCCCAGCACCACCTCGGCCTCCGTCACCGGCGTGGTCATCAGGGTCTCGATGGTCCCGCTGCTCGTCTCTTCGCTCAGCAGTCTCATGGTCAGCAAGGGAATGGCCAGGACCGACAGAAAGATCGGCAGCTCGAAGGCCCTCTGGGCGATCTGGTTGAGTTCGATCACGGGGCCCAGCCACAGGCTGAAGAGAATCCCGTGGGCCAGCGCAAAACCCGTCAGCACCACGTACGCGATGGGCGAGAGGAAATACGTGTTGAGTTCTCTCTTGGTGATGACGGGCACGTTGACCATCTGTCACTGGCCCTCTCGAATCCGCCTCGGTCCCCACGTGCCGGCCAGCGCGAGCGCCGCCATCAGGGCGACCCATACCGCCGCGGCAACGAGGCCGCCTCTCAACCCCCAACTCCGGACGCTCCAGATGGTGCCACCAATGGCGGCCACTACCACCACGAGGCCGCATACGCCGGCGGCGATGCCCGCTCGCCGATCCAAATGGAACGCTCGCGTGGATCCCGTGACCGTGTCCACTATCATCAGCACGATGGCTGCCAGCAGGCCCGCCCCGCTCAGGACCTGCCACGTGCCGCGCGCCACAGCGGCCGCCCCCTCCCTGGCGCCCGGCCACGGCAAGCAGATGAGGTATCCCGCCAGCGAGACCACGAACGTCGCCGCCAGGGCCAGCGCGAGGGGCGCCAGCGCGGCGCCCGCCGAGTAGAGCCACACGCTGACTGATCCCTCCCAGCTCCGCGCGCCGAACGGCTTCCCGGCCAGGTGATAGAGCGTGCCCAGGGCGACCATCGCCGCCCCGCCGAGCAGCAACACCAGAGGCAGCAGCACGACCAGAAGCCCGGCCACCTTGGGCGGCAAGGTCTGGGCGTTGTAGACCGTGATCTGCACGCTCTCGGGGTCCGGAGCCGACAGCCCGAAGTAGGACAGGGCGGCCGGAAACGCGACCAGCAGCCCCGCCATCAGCACCACTGCGAAGAAGGTGAGGGGCTCGTGCAGGCCGCCGCTGGTGGCCATCTTCCCGAAGAAGCTGCGCGGACTGACCAGCAGCTCCCACATGCACCGGCGGAATGCCTGCGCGGGCCGCTGGGCCCCGAGGTTCTCCCAGCTTAACGTGTCCTGGTTGACGTCCACTTCTGCTCCCGCTGCGGCGGTCGGTTCGTTCGGCGCTTCTTCTCCGGTTCCGGGCCTTGCGGCGCAGTGCGGAGCGACCGCTAACCCGCCTCCGGCTCCTGGCCTGCCTCGGACTCGTCCTGCTGGCCCACGGTCAGGCGGTGGAACACGTCTTCCAGCGAGGCGCGGGTTCGGGTCAGTTCGCGCAAGGCCCACCCGCGGTCCGCCGCCATGCGGGAAACCTGCTCGCGCACGTCTGCGTCGGGACGCGTGGTCAGGCTGAAGGTGTTCCAACCGTTGCGGTCGCGCAGGTGCACGCGCTCCACGCCCTTCAGCTTGCTCAAGGCGACCTGTATCTTGTGCGGGTTCCCGCGCAGTTCGACTGTCACAGCGCCATGCGCTGTCTTGTCCGCCAGCGCGGCCGGTGTGTCGTCGGCAACAATGCGGCCGCGATCTATGATGAGCACCCTTTTACAAATCGCTTCGGCTTCAGCCAGGATGTGGGTGGAGATCAGCACGGTGTGCTTGTCGCTCAAGTCACGGATCAGGTGGCGCGTCTCCCGCACCTGGTTGGGGTCCAGGCCGATGGTGGGTTCGTCCAGGATGAGCACGTCCGGTTCGGCCAGCATGGCGTCGGCAAGGCCGACCCGTTGACGGTAGCCTTTGGACAGAGTGCCGATGACCTGGTGGATGACGTCACTGACGCCGCAGAGTTCCACGCACCGGCCTATTCTGTGGCGCCGCGCCGAACGTGCAACCCCTTTCAGCTCGGCCCGGAAGGATAGGTATTCCCTGACGCGCATCTCCGGGTAGAGGGGGTTGTTCTCGGGCATGTAGCCGATGTGACGTCGGAGTTCGACCGAGTTCTCCCGCACCTCGTGGCCGGCTACGGTTGCCGTCCCTTCGCTGGCCGGCAGGAAGCCGGTCAACATGCGGATGGTCGTCGTCTTGCCCGCGCCGTTGGGGCCGAGCAGGCCGACGATCTCTCCCCGTTCCATGCCGAAGCTCACATGGTCAACGGCCAGGATGGTTCCGTAGTATCTGGTCAGGTCATGCGCCTCAACCAGCACGGCCGCTCCCTTCGTCGTCTGCGGTCGCCCGCCCTGCGATCGCAAGGCACACACTGTTTAGTCCGTCCCGCAGCCCTGTGGTTCAAGCCCCGCGCTCAGTCCTTCCGGTCGCCGGGTTCACCCTCCGCCGGGGCCTGTTCGGTCTCCTGGTCTGGCGCGGTGGCTTGCAGTTCCTGGTCCCCGACGCTTTGGGCCAGGCTGCGTATCCTTGCCGCTTCTTCCTCGTGGCCCGCTCTGAGGTGGGCCACGTAAGCCGCCGAATACATGCCGGCCTTCTCTGCGTTGGCGGCCAGCGCCGTCCACTCCCGGTCGGTTATCTCCTCCTTCAGTATCTTCTTGGCGCGCATGTAGAGCGGTGTGTTCCCGCTGTCCATTGCGAGGGCTGCTATCTGGCCCGTCAGATCACGTGCTTCGGCCCGCTCGAAGAGTTCCAGCGCGTCGTCGTAACGCCCGGCCTGCATGAACAGCTCGCCCGTGGCGCGCATCCTCTCGCGTGAGGTCTTCTCACTGAAAAGGATCTTGCGCTTCTCGCGGAAGCTCGGGAGGTTCTGGTTCTTCGCCATGTCAGGGGACGAGGAGAGCTACAGGATGGAAGTAATGACTATGCCAAAGACAGCCCTGGTTGTCAAGGCGGCCGCGTGCCCGGTCCCTGGGCCGCCGTTCTTGGGCGCTCAGGAGAAGCCCTTCCAGGACTCCTGGAACGCCCCTTCTATGTGATTGGTGTCCGCTGGGCGGCCCCGTGCGTCGAACAACACCGTGACGACGTCGAAGCGCAGAAGGACATCATCTGCCTGCAAGTCGTTGAGCGACGTGTAGGTCTGCGCCGCCTTGATGATGTGGCGCTGCTTGCGGCGCGTTATCGTTCGCAGCGGGTCTATGAGTGCCGGCTGAGTCTGGGCGCGCACCTCCACGAATGCCAGTATCCCGTCTCGAAACGCAATCAGGTCTATCTCGCCTTGTTTGATGCGGTAGTTCCTTTCCAGGATCTTGTAGCCCTTGCTTTTCAGGTACTTCGCTGCTTCGTTCTCGCCGCGCCGCCCCAGCTCCGTCGTGGGGGAGGCGGCCTCCTCTCCGCGTCCCCAAATCCTTCTGAGCATCTCAAGCAGCTTGCCCATTTGCCGGACTCTTCTCAGGTGGCGGTTGGCGGCCGGAGCAGAAGCAGGGCAAGAGACGGCCAGGCCCAGATGGCCCCCCTCAAGCCCGCCAGCACGGGCCTCATCGGTCAGATGCGGAATTGCGGCCCGGCCAGTTCGATAAGGGCGTCGCGTTTCCGTTCCATCAAGGGGCGATCTCCGTCGGCCTCGACGAACAGCCTCAGCAGGTCTCCCGCTCTCGCTTCGGTGCCGCTCTTGCGCATGCAGAACCACCAGTCCTCGCATTCAGCGCGCACGTCGGACACGCTCAGTTCAAGCCCCTGGGGCGGATACGAATCAACGAGTCGGCACCGGTCTTCCACAACGACGTAGATGCGCCGGATCTCATCGGCGAACTTCCTGGTCGCCTCGGCGATCACCTCGTCGCCAGGCCGCTGGGGCGGGAGCTGGAAGTTGATCTCCCCGGACTCGCAGTAGCGGCTGCGCGACGCTTCCAGCACTGAGGACAGCGTCTTGCCCTGGGCGTGGAGTTCGGCGACCAGTTCCAGCACCAGCAGGCCCGCCATCATCCCGCTGTCTGTGCCCCAGAACTCGCGGAACATGTAGTGGGCCGAATGCTCGGCGCCGAACGCTATCTCCGGGTCGGCGTGCATTATGGGTTTGATCTTGCTGTATCCCACGGGTGTCATCAGGGCCCTGGCGTCGCCAAGGACGTTGTGCCGGTCGCCGAACGTATCCGGCACGATCCAGCTCGACGCCAGATTGAACGCTATCTTGACGTCGGATCCCAGCTTCTGCCTCAGTCGCTGGCCGACCAGCGACGTCAGAAGCGGCGGCGACACCATCTGCCCCTTCTCGTCGGCGAGGGCGATGCGGTCGGCGTCCCCGTCGAAGCAGACACCGACGTGGCTGCTCGTGCGCAGCACCAGGTCGCTGACCATCTGCTGGTAGTCCGCCTGCAAGGGGTTCGGGATAACGACGGGGAAGTTGCCGTCGGGAACGTCGTTAGAGAACGTCCACTCGAAATGCGAGGCGATCTTGGCCACCTCGTGACATATGGGTCCGCCCATGCCGTTGCCCGCCTCGACGGCGATCCGCAGGGGTTCCGATGCGCCGGCCGACGCCTTCTGCAGGTCAACCCCCGCCTTCTCGATGGCGGTGAGCACGAAGTCCGGCGCGAAGTCCTCCCAGCGGAGCTGCGTCGGTATGCTTCTCTTCTTGATGCCGAGGGCCAGCCGCTGGAGCGGGTCCTCCGGCAGCGGCGGCTCCATCTTCATTGCCAGAGGCAGCGGCATCCCGCCCCTGCCATAGAACTTGAACCCGTTGTAGTCCTTCGGGTTGTGGGAAGCGGTGATGATGACGCCGCCGTCAATGACGTCCGAGTACTTCGCGGGAAGGAACCCCACCAGTTCAGTGCCGGCGCGGCCCAGCATGATGGCGCGGCAGCCACCGTCCTCAAGCCCGGTGCAGAGTCCCTGGGCCAGTTCCGCGCCGCTGAGCCGCATGTCGTGTCCGATGACCACGTTGACGGGCTCGACGGCGGTGCACTCAAGGAACGTCTCCGCCAGTGCCATTCCCAGATTGCAGGCGAACTCGGCGTCAATGGTCTCGCCGTAGACGCCGCGGATGTCGTCTCGTTTGATGACCTTGTCAACCTTGCTGAGGAAATCACTCAGCGCCATCGGTTTTCTCCGTGGACGGGCACGTCAGACGAAAGAAACATGTCCCCCGTTGATCACCAGGGCACACCACTGCCATAGCAGCCTGTTGAAAAACAGACAGCTTCCGAAATACTCAATACCCGAGCGCCCCAGACTCCCGTGTCTGTGTGGCACAGGCGCCTTGTAGCTCAGGCGCCCTCGCCTGAGTTCCGCCGCAGGCGCCCCTTGGCCTTCGAAGCTTCAGCGAAGTAGGCTCGCCTGTAGCTCAGGCGCCCTCGCCTGAGTTGCGGCCATTTCCATCCGCCGCAGCCGAGGGCGGCTGCGCTACATTACGAGCCGAGCCTCCGTGGCTCCTGTCGGAGCTTTGAAGCCTGCGAGGGCGGCTGAGCCACATTCTTCAACGGGCCCGTAGGCGCCCTGCGAAGGCCTAATCTATTGGACGAGATGTGAAAAAGCAAGGGCGTCGAGCAGCGCGCCGCCGCTTGATGCCTGGCGCGCGCGGCGGTTGCATGGCTGAGGTCATGTTCGGTATATATAGATAGGGACGAGAGCCAGGCAGACGGAGAAAGCCCTATGAAGTCCATCAATTCGTGGAAATGCAGCGACGACGCACAGTTGCGTCTGCTGAAGAGGTGCAAGTCTGCCATCAGAGAGATCGTTTCTGACGCGGAGATAATCCTGTACGGATCGCGCGCGCGCGGGGAGGCCAGAGAGGACTCTGATTACGATGTCATTGTGGTGGTCAATGGGCCAGTTGACATGGCCCTGGAGGACAGGATAAGTGCGAACCTGTACCCTCTGCAATTGGAGACAGGGGCTCTCATGACCTTGATGGTATATAGCCGGGAAGAATGGGACTCGCCCCTGTACCGGGCCATGCCGTTGCACAAGAACGTTGAACGTGAAGGGGTAGTTCTGTGACAGAGGAGGAACGGGCCGTAATCGAGTACCGGCTGGGCCGTGCGCGCGAAGCGTTGGAGGAGGCCGAAGTGTTGTTTGACACCGGGCACGTGAATGCCTACGTGAGCCACATGTACTACGCCTGCTTTTACGCGGTATCGGCGCTCCTTCTGACAAAGAACATATCCGCCAGCAAACACTCGCAAGTGCGTGCGCTGTTGCACCGGGAGTTTGTGAAGCCGGGAATTGTCTCGCCGGAAATGGGCCAACATTTCGACCGGCTGTTCCGTAGCCGCCAAAAAGGCGACTATATTGACTTCGTGCAGTTCAGGGCCGAGGATGTGGCTGGCTGGTTGGAGCAGACGCGCTCGTTCGTTGTCCACATTGAGGCCCTTGTCAGACAGCGGATGGGCGGCGCGGGAGATATTGGCGCAACGTAGCGTCTGATGGCTCAAGCGGCCTGGCCTGAGGTCCGAAGTTCCGTCAGTGGGGCGTGTGCCCGCACCGGTTCTCGGAGTATAGTTGGCAGTGATGGACATTCCACGGCCTGAACATCCGCGTCCCGACCTGCGCAGAGGCGACGACTGGTGGCTGAACTTGAACGGCACGTGGCAGTTCGAGGTGGACCGCGGCATGTCCGGAGAGGAGCGCGGTTACACGGGCGGCCGCCAACTGGCCGGTGAGATCATCGTGCCCTTCTGCCCGGAGAGTTCACTCTCCGGCGTCGGCGATCGCGACTTCCTCAACTCGGTCTGGTACCGGCGTTTCATAGATGTGCCGCGCCGCTGGAACGGGCGGCGCATCCACCTTCATTTCGGGGCCTGCGACTATGTGACGACGGTCTGGCTGAACGGCGATCGAGTCGGCGAGCACGAAGGAGGCTACACGCCCTTTACGCTCGAACTGACGGGGCTGCTGAAAGGCGACGGCCGCGACGAACTGGTTGTCCGGGCGACGGACGATACCCGCCGCGGGGGCATCCCTCGGGGCAAGCAGTCGCCGCGTTACGAATCGTTCGGTTGCCACTACACCAGGACCACCGGCATCTGGCAGACGGTCTGGCTGGAGGCGGTGCCGAGGACGTACGTCGAGCGCGTGCACGTCTGGCCGGACCTCGAGCGCGGCGTGTTCACGGTGCGGCTGCACGCGAGGGGAGACGGGCCGTTCGCCGGCAGCGTGACGGCGATGGCCGAGGGGGCATCCGCCGCCCGTGCCGAGTTCCGACGGCGGGGGGCAGGCTGTGTGTGGGTCGAGCTTGCGTTGAACGACCCGCGTGCGTGGAGTCCTGCCGATCCGTTCCTCTATGAGATCTCCGTGGAGCTGGAAGGGGAGGGCGGCGCGGACCGGGTGCGCACGTACGCCGGGCTGCGCAAGTTCCACGTTGAGGGTGCCCGTTTCTACCTCAACAACGAGCCGATCTTCCTGCGCACGGTGCTGGATCAGGGTTTCTATCCGGACGGCATCTACACGGCTCCGTCGCTGAGCGCGTTCGGCAAGGACGTTGACGCTTCGCTGGCGTTCGGTTTCAACGGCGCGCGGCTGCACCAGAAGGTCTTCGAGCCGGCGTTCCTCCACACGTGCGACCGCAAGGGGTATCTGGTCTTCGGCGAGTTCGCCGACTGGGGATACGATTTCGCCGACCCGCTCTTTGCGCAGCGCATAATCAGCCAGTGGACCGAAGCGCTGATGCGCGACCTGAGCCATCCGTGTATTATGGGGTGGTGTCCCCTGAACGAGACGAGGCAGGCCGGCGATTCGGCCCATGGAGAATGGACGACGCGGCGTCTGTACCGTCTGACCAAGGCGGTAGACCCTTCGCGTCCCGTCATAGACGCGTCGGGCTATTTCCACTTCGAGACCGACGTGTGGGACTGTCACAACTACGAGCAGGACGTCGAGCGATTCGCGGCGGCCTTCGGGCCGCTGGCCCGGGGCGACTATGCCAATGCCTTCACGAACGCCGCTCGCCAGCTCCCCTACGACGGGACCAGGCCCTACTTCGTCAGCGAGTACGGCGGCATGGCCTGGGCGGACGGAGAGACCTCCGAGGGCCAGTGGGGGTATGGCGACCGGCCCGGGAGCCGCGAGGAGTTCCTGGCGCGATTCCGCGGCCTGACCCAGGCCCTGCTGGGCAATCCCGGCGTTGCGGGCTTCTGTTACACTCAATTGACCGACGTCGAACAGGAGGTCAACGGCCTGATGACGTACGATCGGCGCGTCAAGTTCCCTCCTGAAGACATTGCAGCCATCGTTAGCGGGAAGGCGGCTGTGGAGCGATGAAGGTGCGTGGCTTATGGGTCGCGGCGCTGCTTCTGGCGGCGGTTCTGTTGCCGTGGGGCTGCCGGTTTGGGCCCGGCTCACGGGCGGCAGCGCCGGAGCGCCCCAAGCCGGTCGTTCAGCTTGCAGGTCAGAGCTACGCTTACGTGGTCAGGGACTCCTCGCTTCTGCCCACGGGCGTGGGCGCGGAAGGATCCCCCGGCGATCTGCTGCTGGAGAACGCTTTCGTTCGCTTTGTGGTGGCCTCTGCCGACCACGCAGGGCCAGCCTGGCTGCGTGGCAATCTGATTGATGCGGCCGTTCAGCGCGGGGAAGACAGGATGCGCCTGCTGGTGCCGCTGCTGGGCGGCTCTCGCCCGGTGCGGCCGACGTGGGAAACTGTGACTGTTGCGAACCGCGGCGGGCCGGACGAGCCGGGCGTCGTCGTGAGCAAGGGGCATCTGTCCGATAACGCGTCCGTCAAGGTCGAGACGACTTACACGCTGCCGCCGGGCGCGCGATCCCTGGAGATCACAACGAAGGTGTTGAACGAGACGGCCGGCATGCTTGCGCTCTTCGGGTGCCGGGACCAGCTCTATCACGGACGGACGGCCAGGTTCGCGCCCAGCGTCGGCCTGTTCCCGGCGGGCAAACGGGGGTCGTCGCGCTGGCTGGCCTTCTTCTGGCAGGACCGGGTCTGGGGGATAGTGGCCGGCCCCCTTGGCACAATGGACGGGGTGCACGAGGTCGGCGTGTCGGAGCTTCACTACTGCACGGTGGACATCCCCGCAGGCGAGAGCAGGTCCTACCGGAGGTCGCTTGTGGCGGGAGTCGGCGGGCCGGAAGCGGTCTGGCTGCAAGCATGGCCCGTTCCGGAGAGCACGCGCTCGCATCTTGCGCTTACGATCCGTGACCGGGACACGGGCGAGCCCGTGGAAGGAGCGCAGGTCCATCTAGAGGCGGCCGACAAGCGGTCGCCTGTGGTGTTGGTGACTGACTGCCTGGGCAAGGTGGCGCTTGATCTGCCGGGGGGCAAGTGCAAGGTCCGGGTGCGTGCTGCCGGACGAGCGCCTGCCGGCCCCCACCTCTTGAACTGCGTGGCGGGCAGCAGCCACACGTTGGCCATTCCGATCTCCGCCCGGGCGGAAGCGGTGGTGAGCGTACGGGCCAGGATCGGCCCCTACGCCGCGCCCACCAGGGCCAGGATATGCAGCTACCTGACAAGGGGCTTCGCCGGACCTGTGCCTGCCGGACCTGCGTTCCCGACCCCGTCGCCGGCCGGCGTGGTGCTTGCCAATGGATTGACGGAGGTCCGGTTGCCGCTGGCGCTCACCAAGGGTTCCCTGCCAGTCCCTTGTGTCGTGGTGGCATCGAAGGGGCCCCTTTTCGATTGCGCCGTTGTGCCGGCGGAAGGGGAGGCGGGGCGCACCATCCAGCTTGACCTCAGACTGACGCGTGTGGTGGAACCGGGCGGATACGTCGCCGTGGACTTCCGCCAGCACACGGATGGGAGCCCGGATTGTCCCCTCACGCTCAGCGAGAGGCTCCTTGCTGACGAGTGCGAGGGCCTGGACGCCGCCGTGGTCTCGGACCCGCTGTTCCGAACGGCCCTCGTGGGACTGCCTGCGGATGCTGCCTGCGCCCTGATTCCGGGCTTCCGCTTCGAAGGGCCGGGGGTGGGGTCGTTCAGCTTCTTCCCCCTCGATGCTCCAGGCCCTGCCCGGTCCGAGTTGTCGGGCATCGTAGAGCCGGGACTGTCGGCGGCCCAGGTCCTGCGAAAGGCCCGCGAGCTGTTCCCCGAAGCCGTCATCCAGGTGGACAGGCCGCTCGACGAGCGGAAGGGCTACTTCGCACTGAGTGGCTTCAACCCGCCGATGGGCCGACACTCGCTGCCCGGCACGGGCGAGGATTTCGACGCGATCGAGATACTGAGCGGGCGCGACGTCCGAGCGGCCCGCGAGCTGCTTCCTTACTGGTTCCACCTGCTCAACAGCGGCCGCGAGGTGATGGTCACAGGAGGATCGGGCTCGCGCGGCATCGTCGGGGAAGAGGCAGGCGTGGCCAGGACCTTCGTCTACTGTCCGTCGGCGGGCGCCCGGCCGACGCGGGCCGCCGTTGCCGATGCCATCCGTGGCCTGAGGCAGACGCCCAACGCGTTTGTCACGAACGGGCCCTTTATCGAGGCGACGCTGAACGGGGAGCCGATCGGCAGCTCCCAGACGGTCGCCGATGGCAAGGCACGGATGCGGCTCCGCGTGTACGCACCGCTCTGGGTTGATGTGACCAGGGCGGTCGTCTACCGCAACGGCCAGGTTGCCGAGGAGCTGACCATCCCGGCCGCAACGAGGCCCCTGCGCTGCGACCGCGTGCTGGAACTCGATGCTGCCGCCGACTGCTGGTTCGTCGTGCATGTTGAGGGACATAAACCCATGTCGCCCGTCTATGGCGGGACGGACTCGCCCACCCCGTTTGCCGTGACGAATCCCTTCTGGGTGGATGCGGACGGCGACGGCGAGGTGAACGTGGCCAGGTGAGCGACCAGGGCAACAGCCCGCCGGGTACGGTGAACTTGAAATCCTGGACTGGCCCACTACAATGGCTTCTTCCGCGTGCCCCTGCGGCATGCGTCCTGAGAAAGGGAGGGAGAGCGGGCCCCCATGCCGGTTAACGTTCTGATACTGCGCACGGCCGGAACTAACTGCGATCAGGAGACGGACTTCGCTTTTCAGTTGGCGGGCGCCGATACGGCTCTTGTTCACGTGAACGCACTGCGCGCCGCCCCGGCACGCATGTCGGAGTTTCAAATCCTGGTCATCCCCGGGGGCTTTAGTTACGGTGACGACCTGGGCGCCGGGAAGGTGCTGGCCAACGAGCTGCTGTCGAGTCTGCGGGAGCCGCTGGAACGTTTCCTCGACCAGGGCAAGCTCCTCATCGGCATCTGCAACGGCTTTCAGGTGTTGGTCAAGACAGGGCTGCTGCCCGGTTTGGAGCGATGGCGGCAGCAGGCGACCCTGACCTTCAATGACTCCCACGTGTTTGAGGACCGGTGGACCTACCTGGCAGCGCCCGAGAACGTGTCCGTCCTCGTTGGGGACGGCGAGCGCCTTTACCTGCCCGTGGCGCACGCCGAAGGGAAGTTCGTGGCGGAAAGCGAGGAAGTCCTCCGGCAGATCCGCGATAAGGGACAGATCGTCTATCGTTACACCGACCCCGAGGGTAAACCGGCCGGTTACCCCTGGAACCCGAACGGCTCTGTGGACGACATCGCCGGCATCTGCGACCCGACCGGACGCATCCTCGGGTTGATGCCTCACCCGGAACGGCACTGCCTGCCCGTGCACGACCCGCGTTGGCCGCGGGAAGGCCTGAAGGAGGAGGGGGAGGGCCTGCGCATATTCCGCCGCGCCGTGCAGTTCGTCGAGGAGAAGCTCGGGGCTCCTGCCGGTTGAGGCGCGCCTGCCCGTTGCGAACGGCTACGGCATTGAGCCACTGATATCCACAGATTTCCACAGATAGTCACTGATGAAAGATCATTCCTTTGATCTCTACGTGTTGTGGGCCGCGTAGGCGGCGCCGATGATCTTTTCCGTAAGGTCGGCGTGTTTCATATCGGCCTTCATCCCTGGCCGCCGTACGGCGGCCGTGCAAATCCGTGTCTGACAGCCGTGACGCCGGTCCGTCATTCCGTCCCGCCGTGCTCGCGCAGCAACGCCGCCAGCCTGTAGTCACCGCTGCTGATCGCAACCCCCAGCGGTGTCCGCCCATCCTCGTTCTTCGCATTCACCTCTGCGCCGTTGGCCAGCAGGAACTCGGCCACGCCGTAACGACCCGCGAATTCCAGCGGTATGGTGGTGAAATCCGCGGTTTCGTGGAGCGCGGTACCGCCGTACCGATCCCGGGCATTGACGTCCGCGCCTTTCTCAACCAGGAGCCTAGCCACATCCACGTGGCCGCGAAAGGCCGCTCCATGCAGGGCTGTAGCGCCGCTGCCAGGCTTGCTACCCCTTGCCCAGAAATGCCCCTCCGAGAGGAGCAACTCCACGACGTCCGCATGGCCGCCTGAAGCCGCCAGCATGAGGGCGTTGTCGCCGCCGCAATCGGCGGCGTAGCAGTTTATGGTGTAGTTGATGTACTGGTCCTGTTGGAGCAAGAGACGCACTACACCCGCATGTCCGGCTTCGGCTGCTTGAAGCAAGGGAGTTGTGCCAAGGGAATCCTCCAGAAGGTTCAACGCTGCCCGCCTGTCAATCAGTTCACGAGCGACCTCCTCATGCCCCTCCGCAGCCGCAAAGTGCAGAGGCGTCCGGCGCAAGCCGTCCAACTCGTCCGTGTCTGCGCCATTTGCCAATAGCAGTCTCACGACTCCGACATCCCCCCCGGCCGCCGCCCAGTGCAATGGGGTCTTCTTCCGGCCTGAGTTATCACGGGCAGAAACCAGGCCAGGATCATCCCGGAGCATCTCGCGCACAATCTCGACCTCCCCCATGCCTGCCCCCGTGTGGATGCTGTGCTTCGCCCCCCTCTTCAGAAGCATTCTCGCCAGCTCATAGTGGCCCTCGGACGTCGCCGCATGCAGCGCCGTAGACCACGGTCCCTGCGCGGCATTGACGTCCGTGCCCTCGTTGAGAAGAAGCTCGGCAATCTCCAGATGTCCTTCCCACGCCGCACGCCACAGAGGCGTCTCGCCGTGGTTGGCAACAACATTAACATCGGCGCCTTTGCTCACCAGAAGCCGCACGACGTCTTCGTGGCCTCCCTCCGCCGCAAGGTGCAGCGCCGTGTTCCCCCACCAGGTCCCGCGCGCGTTCAGATCTTGCACATGCGGCAGCAGCACTTCAACGCAATCCGCATGTCCGTAACGTGCCGCCACGTGAAGCGGAGTCCAGGAGTCCCTGTCGGGCAGCAACTCTGTCCCGTTGGCGAGCAGCCACGCTACGACTTCCGCATGACCACAGTGTGCCGCCTGGTGCAGCAGCGTCCATTCGATATGGTCCGTGCTTTTCAGCAGAGCTGGAGAATCGGACACAAGCCTCTGAAGCGCCGGAAGATCTCCCACGGCGGCTGCGGCCATAGCGTCATCCTTGTTGCTCTGGTTCCACAAGAACCGGGCTATCTCCATGCGCCCTTCGGCGATCGCATCCCAGAAGGGAGTTCGTCCCAGAATGTTGCTTCTGTTCAGCAACGCCGGGTTGTCCTTGACCAGGGCTTCCACCTTCTCCAGGTCACCAAAACGGATAGCGTACAACATCTCATCGCTGCCCCGAGCATCGCCTGCGGTGACCGCCACAAGAGCCACACCTATCAATAGTCTTGCTACCAGACCTAACATGAGCGCTCGCCTCCCCTGCAGTTTTCCGGACCTTGCGAGGCGCCGTCTTATCAGTGCGAATCTGTGGCTCCCTTGCGCTGTTGTGCAGCCGCTGAGCCACGCAGATCACCACCGACTCATACCCGATGAAGTGGGCCTTTTATGTTCTCTGTGAGTATACCTCGCTGCCCAGTTGCCGTCAAGCCATAAAGTGTAGATACGCCGTAGATTCGGACTGTCACCGCGGAGAGGCGAACAGGGCAGGGACCGTCGCCGCCACCAGGCAAAGAGGCATCACTTTCCCGCCGGCAGTCGGCCGTCCAAGTAGCTCGCAAGCAGGTCCATGTGATGGTAGATGAGCCCCCGGTGGCCCGTGCGCAGGAAGTACTCGCACGATGCCCAGGCGAGCACGCCCGCAAGCAGCAGATGCGGCGAGGCGCTTCCCCCCTCGGCACGCAACACGAACCGCAGAACCCAAACCGCCGCGAAAACGCGCCCACAGATGCCCGCCAGTATGCCGGCCACGATCAGCAGCTTGTCGAACCACACGATGGGCTCGCGGTAGTCGGCAAAGCCGAACCTCTCCTCGGTGACGTAGAGCCTGTCCAGCAGTCCCTTGCCCATGCGCACCTCCCTTCAGTCTTGCCGGCCCACCCTCCCTGAGCCGCCGCGACGGCGGCGCTACCTAGCGCCAGCCTCCGGCCGGCTCAGCGTGGGCGGGACGCCCTTACCAGATGAAGAAGCGGTAGGGGTCGTCCAGCTCGACGGGCTCGTCCAGGTAAAGGCCGTCGAGCCAGCGCGTCTCGTCCTCGCCCTGCACGGGCGTCGCGAAGTGCGCCAGCAGCGGCGTCCGCCCGCGCACGCCCATGTTGGACAGCAAGCGGGAGACCAGGAAGCTCGAACGCCGGTAGGGCATCTTCAGGTTGAACTGCTTCTCGTAGTCGAACTGCCACGGCACGAGCTGGCAGAAGACCACGCCCGGGGCAACGCCGAGCACGCCGTTGCCGATGGGCGCCGCGCCCGCGGCGACGAGGCCGATCTCGCGCGGGTCGCGGTTGTGCACGTCGGCCGGACCCACCCCGGCCAGCGGCGAGTCCATCCCGGCGGCCTCGAAGAACGCGTTGATGTGCTCGGCCTGCCTCATCGTCACGCCGACCGGCAGGGCGGCGTTGGCCTCGGCCTCGCTGAGCCCGATGGCCAGCACGTGGCCGCCATCGGCCAGCCATGCGGCGATCTCGGCCTTGTGCGGAGCCAGTTGCGCCGCGGTCCCGGGCCCGATGGCGAGGACCTGGTTCTCCGCCAGCCGGCCGCCTTCATACGGGGCCGGGCCCAGGCCCGCCGACTCCAGATGCTGCTTGCCCGCCGGATCGCCGGCGTAGAGCAGGCCGCGCTGCGGCGCCGGCTCCCAGCCGCTCACGTAGGTCAGCAGGTTCCCGACAAGCCTCTGCGCGGCGGGGTCCTCCTCGCTGCGGCCCGTCACGTCCATCTGGCAGAACAGGACCAGGCCGTCGCCCTCGCGCCACTCCATGAGCGGGCTGTACTGGAGGCCGAAGGCGCCGTCCACGATGGGCAGGAAGTCGCCGCACGCGGGCTTCTCGATGAGGGCCGTTGCCACGTTGCCTCGCCAGCTCGACCGCCAGGGGCGCGTGACCGTCAGACCGCACCACTTCTGCAAGGGGTACTCCCAGCGGATGAACTTGTAGTCCATGAGCAACGGCACAGTCGTCGCCTCGCCGCGCCAATCGCGAAGGTTCGCCGTGTCAAGCCCGGCCAGGACCGGATGGTCCGGCACGCGCTTGAAGACGCGCCGGAGCCCGTACTCCTGCACGCGGAAGCCGAGCCGCTTCTCCAGGACGTCCGCCTTCTGCTCGAACATGAGCACCTTCAGCCCCTCGCGCACGCGCGCCAGGTCGGGCGCCGGCCCGTCCAGCGTCAGCGCGCCCTTGCCCACGATCAGCACGTCGTAGGCCGACAGCTCGGCCCCGGCGCCCACGGTTGCGAACTCCACGCCGAGGTCTCGGAGCAGCGCAGCCGTCTCGCCCTTCGGGTCGAAGAGCACCACGTTCGTGACCCCTTCGACGGGCGGCGCCGGCGCCAGAACGTGGACCGCAAACGCGTCTTCCTGGACCTCGCCCGTGTCGAACCGCACGCGCATCGTCAGCACGTACTCGCCCGGCGGGAGCGCGTCGGGCAGCGCCAGGTCGAGCGGGATGCGGGTCTGCTCGCCGGTCTTGATGCTGACCCGCTCGGTCCCGGTCAGGGGTTGCGGCAGGGCCAGCGTCCAGGAGCAGTCGGCGGCGACCGTTTCACGCGAGTTGTTGATGACGATGATCTGCTTCCGGGCGGTCTGGCCGGGCAGGAAGTTGTGATCCTTGCTGGTGAAGTCGCCCGGCTCGCCGCCGATGTAGGCCAGCAGCGGCCCGTTGTTGCGCAGGAAGGCCTTGCCAAAGCTGACCGGTATCCAGTCCTCGCGCTTGTAGGCGGCCTCGAACGACTCGCGGCGGTCGTCAATGAGATCGGGGCTGAAGCCCGGCCGTTGCAGCGCGTCCCAGTCGGTATCGAACTCCACCCGGCGCCGGTCGGCGCCCTGGCGCAGCGCGAAGAGGCTGCTCTGGCTCCATATGTTGAAGGCCGAGACGCCCCAGGTGCGGTAGGCGCGCCAATTGTCGGTGATGTAGTCCGCCTTCACGTCACTCAGATTCGGGATGCCCAGGGGGGCCGCAGTCAGCATGAAGGGGTAATCCCAGCGCTTCCAGGCGCGCCCCTCTCGCCAGTTCTTCGCCTCGTAGCGCATGTTGCGCCGCTCCGGCTCGGTCAGGTCGAAGGCGGCGTCGCCGCGGAACTGCGCGCCCCATTCGGCGGTGCAGAACTGGTACATCAGGCTGTTGTTGCCGTAGACGGCCCGGCCCTCGATCTTGCCGGTCGGGTAGCCCCGGTGCATCGTCCAGCTCAGCGCGGACGGTGCGCCGTATTCCGTCAGGAACAACGGCTTGACGCCCTCTTTCGCCCAATGCTCGAACCAGTCGGATCGCTCCTGGATAGGCACGAAGTTGATGTAGTGGTTCTCCGTGAACATCTGGCTCAGGTTGCCCGACGAGTGGTGGTAGATGGGCCGGGTGGTGTCGAACTGCTGCACGATCGCCTCGGTGCGCATGCCCAGCAGGGCGCGCTCGTCCTCGCGCGGCCCCACCTCCCCCATGCGGTTGTGAAGCCCGTCGGTGTGGTGGGGGTTCGCCGCGTCGGAGTAGCCCATCATGTTGGCGTTCATGGCGTACAGGACGACGGACGGGTGGTTCTGCGCCATGCGGACGTAGAACTCGGCGAGGTCCGCGTAGCCGTTCGTGTCGTCGGCGTCGTCCGCGTCCCAGTCGAAGCTACGGGCGTGGGGCTGGAAGAGGGCGATGAGCATTCCCACGTCGTCGGCCGCGCGGAATATCTCCTCCATGCCCACGTGCACGCCGGGCTGGCAGTTGTAGTTGTGGGGGTAGACCAGGTTGACTCCGGCGTCCTTGAGGCGGAGCATCGTCTCGCGCGCCCCGGCGTAGCAGGCCCCGGCGACGCCCATCCGCGTGACCCTGGCGTTCTCCAGCGGCAGGGCGAAGCAGAAGATGCGCGTCCCGTTCAGGTAGAAGTCCCGCCCGTCGATCCAGAACTCGCGGAAGCCGAACCGCACGGGCCGGTAGGCGTCCAGCAACTCGCCGTTCGCATCGAGGAGCGAAAGTTCCAGCGTCTGCATGTTCTGCGGCGTGTGCATGTCCCAGAGATCGTCGGGCTTCCAGGGGCCGGCGAACGTGTAGCGGCCGTTCTTCAGCGCGGCAGCCTGGAAGGGCCCGGTCTCGAGCTGCTTCACGACCTGCCCGTTCTGCTTGACCAGCGCGCGCAGGCGGTAGTCCTTGCCGGGTTCGAGGTCGGTCAGGGCCACCTCCAGCGTGAGTTCCCCTTTGCGCACCGATGTCTCGACCTTCACGTCGGTCACGCGGGATCTCCGCGGAGTGGCCGACAGAAAGACGTCGCCGCACAGGCCCCGGGCCTGCACGCTGCCCTTCACCTCCTGCGACTGGCCGGTCTGGTTGTAGAGGACGAGGACTTCCTTGAGCGGGACGGCCGCCACGTAGAGGGTCAGGACGTGGCTGGCGCCCGGCCGGCAGGCCGGGGTGATGTCCACCTCGCCGCAGGGGAAGCGGATCTCACCCATCTTGCGACCCTCGACGTAGACGGCGGCGTAGGAGTTCAGGTACTCGGTGGAGACGGCGATGCGCCGGCCGGCCCAGTCGGGGGGGATGGGGATCGTGCGCTGGTGCCAGGCCTGGTTGATCTGGGCCAGGTTCTGCCCCTGCCAGCTCGGATGCGGGTAGAGCCGCTGCTTGTCCCAGCTGTTGCCGCGCGGCCAGGCCCCGGGCACCTTCACGTAGCCCCAGCCGCCGGTCGGCAGCGGCTCGTCGGCGCTCCGGGCCGGCCTGAACCGCCACAGCCCGTTGATGCAGATCCGCTCGCGCGTCGGCGTAGCCTCGCGGTAGGCCTTCGCGACGTCCCACACGGCCCTCACGCCCGGCGGCAACGCCGCGTCCGCGTGCTGCTGGCCGGCCGCTCCCCGGATCCCGCAACACGCAAGTCCGACGAGGATCGCCGCCGCTATGGCACCCTTCTCAGACATCCCATGCATTGCCCGGCTCCCTCCCAATATCTGGCACGTTTCGCTCCGGCGTCCACTCCCCGGAACGGGGCTGCATCATAGCGCCCTTGCCTCCTGCCCGCAAACGGCCGACAGGCGGCAATGCCCGGGTTGCGGGAACCCGACCTCCGTGGTTGAGCGGCTCACCGGCCGGCGTGCGCTTCCATCTGCGTCATGGGATGCGGATAGGTGAACGGTTTGTAGCCGTAATGCAGGTCGCCCTGGCGGTCCGGCGGGCGGGTGAAGTAGTCCCTGCCCTCCCGGATGAAGTATCGGTCCCCCGCGCTGTTGACGGACACGCCCACCGGCTCGCCGTTGAGCGTGTTGCCCCACACGTGGTAGGCGTTGATCTGGTCCCACGCCGGGTAGTGGTGTCCCCAGCCTGCAAACCTGTACGATTCCTCCTCCCACATGTGCGTCCCCGCCGCACGCCTGCCGCAGGTCATGACGTTGCCGAAGATCACGCCCGTGCCGCCGCGGATGCTCATGAAGCGGTTGCTCTTCTCGCACCAGAACGTGTTGTTGTAGATTTCCACGCTCACCGTCCCCCGATGGTGCCCCTGCCCGGGTGCGAAGTCCGCCGTCCCCAGGGCGTCCTGGCCCTCGACCGGCCGCTGATTGCCGTGGGCGTCCATCGGATCGCAGCCGCCCTCCGGGAACGGCGCGATGACCTTGTTGTGTCTGAACGTGTAGCGCGCTCCCTGCCCTCCGCTCGTTATGCCACCGGACATCCTGGCGTCGGTGAAGGTGAACGTGTTGTCCTCGATGAAGACGCGGTTCGCGGTGCCCAGGGCGATGGGGCGCGCCCATCCGCGGCCCCCGTCGCCGTAGCAGTCCACGCTCTTCAAGCAGTCAATGAACTCATTGTGGTCAACCACGCTATGAATCCAGCCCGAATTGTAGATGGCTCGACTGCTGCCTCTACGGGAACCCCGCGTACTGAAATCCATGAATCTGTTGTGGTCGATACGAAGCTGCGTAAGCCTGGTCGGCGGGCTCACGACGATGCCCCGGCCGGAGAGTCCTTCCTGCGGATAGCCTTTGAAGGTGAAGCCCGTGACGCGCACGTAGACATCCTGGGGCGGGGCGATGCGGATGGCGGCATATTCCTTCAGCTCGTTCTCCTGAATGGCTGTGATAACGGTCTTGCCGACACCCGCGCCTTTCAGCGTTACGCCTTTATCAATGACAAGCACGTCTGTCCACGTGGAAGTGCCTTCCGGCACTACGACGATGTCTCCGGTACGTGCGCCTTGTAGGGCAGCCAGGACATCGGCATATTCAGAGCTTGCAGCGTTGATTTCTTTACCGATGACGCACTCGCTCGTATCGAAGCCGGAGCAATCGGGTTTGCTCTTCAGCGTGCCGCCTGTGAATCCCATCCCCAGGGTCGGGGGCGCGTGCCCGCCCAGGTCATAGCCGTCGCAGATCTCGCCCTCCTCCTTCACGTTGTTGCCGCACACGGGGGTCCTGTCCGGCACGGGCCGCGTGCTCACGGCGAGCCCGACGTCCTTCTCGTTGACGTTGTTCGAGTAGTCCCTGGTGTGCACCGTGATCGCGTACTCGGTGCCCGGAGCCAGGTCGAGAAGCGTGAGGGAGGGCACGGTGACGGTCGTCCCGTCCCTGAGCTTCCACGAGTAGTGGTTGTTCAGGACGTCCGCGACGTGCCGCCCGTCCACGTAGACGCGCGCGTCGCCGTAGTCGGGGTCGCCGGGGTTGTCCCACTCAAGATAGAGCCAGGTTGTCCCCCGTGCCGGACTCCGCAGGTTCGAGATGGGCGCCGGAGCGGTCGTGTCAGGCACGAATCTGGCATTGGAAAGGGCCTGCACCTCTTCATCGGTCAGTTGCCTGTCATAGATTCTGACATCGTCTATGCTTCCGTTGAAGTAGTCGGAAGGGCTGTGCCTCTCCAGTCTGCCGATGGACATCTTGTTGGCGCTGCCGTAGTAGCTGACCGGCTCAGTTGATGAAGCGGCAGGAACTCCATCCACGTACAGTCTCCTGTTCGTGTCAGAAACGAAAACGGCCGTCAGCATGTGCCATTGGCCGTCCGCGATGCTGGTTCCTGAATCAAGCCTGGAAGACGCCGCGTTGTTTGCAACGAGGCAGGCCTTCCCCTCACGGATTCCCATGAGATAGTATCGGCCGTTAGAGCCGGTGTATGCCAGGGACACAACGCCGCCTTCGCCAGTATTCGATGTCATCACCCAGGCATTGATGGAAAAGGGGAAGCCCGAGACCGGGTTGTCAAGCTGAATGTAATCGTCTTTGCCGTCGAATAGATAGGCACAGTCGCTCTCCCCAAATCTGTCCTTGGTCAGAGCCGGATGCGAACTCTCCGGACTTGCTCCGTGGTTATTGCTGCCGGATACATCCTTCATGTGGCCATGGAACGGATAGTGGAGCACCAGTCCCTTGTCCGCATCATCGGCGTTGGCCGGCGAGGCAGACACAAGCAGCGCTATTGCCACAGACACCGCCACTTGTGCCACCTTTGTCACATTCCTTTTCATCGTCATGGCTCCCTCGTATCCGACAGGTCTCCAGCACGCTGACAGGCGCAATCCCCCTTCCGAGGGGGCAGCCACCGGCGAAAAACAGGGACTGGCACGTCGTTCTATGCCTGTCCCGCTTTTCGCTGCGATGCCGAAAAATGGGATACAGGCACCCTCCGGCAAGCTCCGGGATGCCAGTCCCCATTTTCCGCCCGCCGTGGCGGTGCCACCCAGGGCCCAAACGAAGCTACCCGGAGGTTCAACGTTGAAGCTCCACTACTCTCGTGTGCGGGCATCTCCGGCGGCGGGCGCATCGCCTCGCTCATCGGTCGCCTCACCGAGGGCGAACAGGGACTTCCGGTAGAACTCCGCCTCGCTCTTGAGGCCGTGCTCCTGGCAGAAGGCGGCCAGTTTCCTGTAGCGCTGGACGGGGTCGGCGCCGGTAGCCCAGCAGACCTTGGCCATGCACTCGGGGCAGAGGGCGACCGGGCGGCGGTCGGCCTCTTCCCGGTGGTTGCTGCCGCACATGTTGCACTCGTACGCGGTGCAGTGCAACATCGAGAACATGTGCCCCGTCTCGTGCGTGCCCGTCTTCATCGTTCGGAGCAGACACAGGCGGAAGCTGCCCTCGTCTTTGCCTGCCCCCAGTTCAGTCCAGGGGTGCGGATCGCCGTTGCGGTAGATGGACCAGACCCCGACGCGTTGCCGCAGCGACGCCTGCCCGAAGACGAAATTCCAGCCCGGCCCCGGCCACAGGTCGGAGGCCGTGAAGGCTATGTAGGCCGCGGCGTCGTCGGGCCGCCTCGGCGTCAGCACCTCGTCGAGGACGTAGGAAGTGAGTATCTGCTTCATGCCCCAGGAGGGATGGCGGCGGCGTGCCCGGGCGGGTATCAGCGACAGCGGCAGGTCTTCCTTGATCCTGACCGGCAGACCGAAGTAGAGGCCCATGAACTCCGCCGTCAGCGTCACCACTTTGCGCTGGCCCTCGGTAAACTCGCCCAGCGGCTGGATGTAGATCACCTTCCGCTCATCGGTGGGCGTGACGGGGTTGGATCGGAGGTACTGGCGGAATGTCTGCCCGGGTTCATGGTGCGCCGTGAGCCAGTCTCCCGGCGGCGGTTTGCCCAGGCGCTTGTGCAGCGGGCGAAGCTTCTCCATGGCTTCGAGGAGTGCTTTCACTTCCGGGGGATCCTCTTCCGAGGCGCAACTGCCGGCCGCCAGGGCGCAGATCAGGAGCAGCATAACGAAGAATGCGCACGGTTTCATCTCGCCCTCACTAGACCAGAATCATGGCACCCGCGCAAGAGGGCTTGTCCCCCTGAGAGGGATGACAGAAGTCGTAGGGGCACGGCGTGCCGTGCCCTACAACTCGGCATTACGCGCCGCGCGCGGTGAATGGGCGTCGAGGGGTCTCGCCCGCCGGAGTCCCCCGCTTTGACAAAGCTGCCGGTGCTGTTTATATTGGCCTGCCCGGGCTTTCCTGCCCGTTTCTCAGGCAAGGAGGTGCATTGTGATGGACGCCGTCAAGCTCTCGGAGCAGTTGGTCAAGCGGAAGGAAATCCAGGAAGGCCGCAAGAAGCTCGTCCTGCTCGTGCTGGACGGTGTGGGGGACATCCGCCATCCGGACAACGACTACCAGACGCCGCTGGAAGCGGCCAACTGCCCCAACCTGGACGCGCTGGCGTCTCGCAGCGCCCTGGGCCGGATCATCCCGGTGGACTACGGCATCACGCCCGGCAGCGGCCCGGCCCACCTGGGCCTGTTCGGCTACGACCCGCGCGAGGTCGAGATCGGTCGCGGCGTCCTTGAGGTGGTCGGGATGGGAATGGACCTGCGCCCCGGCGACGTCGCCGCACGGGCCAACTTCTGCACGGTCAAGAACGGCGTGGTGGTGGACCGGCGCGCCGGCCGTCCCGAGACTGAGGTGAGCGCCGAGAAGGTCAAGCTGCTCCAGGGAGGGATCCAACGGATCGAGGACGTGGAACTCGTCATTGGGCCGAGCACAGGGCATCGCTTCGGCGTCATCTTTCGGGGCCCCGGCCTGGCCGAAGGCGTCAGCGATACGGACCCCCACGAGAACGGCGAGCCGATTCACGAGGCGAAGGCCGAGACTCCCGCCGCACAGAAGACGGCCGATGTCGTCAACGAGTTCGTGCGGAGGGCGCAGGACGTGCTTCAGGGCGGCGATCCGATCAACGCTGTCATGACGCGCGGCATTGCCGCCCCGCCGGACGTCCCGAGCATCCCACAGCGTTACGGCCTGCGCTGCGGTGCCATCGCCACCTACCCCATGTACAGGGGGCTGGCACGGCTGGTTGGGATGGAGTTGCTCGAGACTGGCCAGTCGGCCGCGGAGGAGTTTCAGACCTACCTGGACAACCGGGACGGTTACGATTACTTCTTCATCCACATCAAGGCCACGGATGAGGCCGGCGAGGACGGTTCCCACGAGCGCAAGGTGGCGGCGATCGAGGCCGTGGACGAGAAGCTGCCCATGATCGTGGAAAGCAAGCCGGAGGTGCTCGTCGTCACGGGCGACCATTCGACGCCGTGTTCGATGAAGCTGCATAGCTGGCATCCGGTGCCGCTGCTTCTGCATTCGCCGCGCTGTGGCGCGGACGGCCTGCCGCATTTCAGCGAAGGGGACTGCAACTGCGGCAGCCTGGGCATCTTCCTTGCCAAGGACCTCCTCCCGCTGATGCTGGCGAACGCCGGCCTGCTCGACAAGTACGGAGCGTAGGCCTACAACGTCAGACTTCGCACCACGGAGTACGGAGCGTAAGCCTACAACGTCAGACTTCGCACCACGGAGTTACCATGTAGAAAGGAAGTGGCCAGTTGCCTCCGGACGGGGTTTGGTGGTAAAGGAAAGACCATTTGTTTGTTCGATCGTTTCCTTTGACCACCTCCCGAAAGGAGGACTGGCCATGCGTAAGTGTATCATGGTGGG
>DAOVRD010000122.1 GCA_030628375.1 Planctomycetota bacterium | reverse complement strand
GGGCCGCCCGCCGGGGTCGGCGGGAACGGCAGGCCCGGGCGCACCGGCTTCACGCCGGGGAAGGCGCCCTGGTGGATCAGATCATCGTAGCGCTTGCCCTCCATCAGCATCATGGACGCGATGACCATGCCATGGTTCATGCCGATGGCCGGCTCGCCGAAGAACCAGTTCCAGCGCGTCACGCGCACGCGCCGCGCCACGAAGCGCGACAGGTTGCCGCCCTGGTCCACGCTCATGTAGGCGACGTAGCCGGGCATCCAGGCCGTGCGGCCGGGGATCCACTCGTACATGTTGAACGGGGTGCTGAAGGTCTCCTCGGCGACGTTGGATATGTCGCAGAGCCGGTAGATGTTGCGTCCGCAGATATAGTGGACGTATTCCTGCGCCAGGTCGCGGTACCTGTCCTGCCCGGTCAGCTTCCAGGCCGTCAGGAGCAGGGCGGCCGTGTGGCCTATCCGCGAAGGTGCGTGGTACCACCCGTGCGGGTACACGGCCACGGCGTAGGGGTCGCGCGAAGAGAGGTCGAAGAGCACGTCGAGCTGGCCTGCGAAGCGCCGGATGAAGTCGCTGCGGATGGCCGGGTCGGCGCGGGGGTCGAGGGCGTAAGAGACCCAGGCCAGCGGGGCGCTGTCGTTCTTCCAGGCGTTGCTGTCCCAGCGTCCCTCCGTCCCGGCGAAGTTCCGCACGACCTTGTGGAAGCGCTCGTCGCCCGTCAGGCGCCACATCTCGACCGCGAACCAGAAGATGTCGTCCTGCCAGCCGGGCTGCCTGCCCGCCTCGGTCCGTGGCGCGTTGCCCTCGGCCCAGGTCCAGGCCCTCAGGGCGGCGGCGGCGAAGGCGGCGGCGTCCTGCGGATCGTAGGGCTCGATCATCCGCGCCATGGCCGCCATGCAGGAGCCCAGCCGCACGCTGCGGTCATAGGTCAGCCGCTTGTCCAGGATCAGACGCGGGTCGGGGTCGCTGTCCCAGCCCTTGTCACGGCCCAGGTCGGGGTTGCTGCCGCTGCGCGTGGAGGGCATCACGTAGCCGATGCAGGCCCCGCTGTCCAGTTGCATCTCGCGGAAGTAGGTCACTTTCCAGCGCAGCTCGTCCAGGAAGTCGGGGATGCCGTTGCCGCTCTCGGGCAGGTTGAGCTGGCCGTCGAAGTGGCTGGCCTGCGTCATCTCCCAGCCCTGCATCAGGCGGCCCGTGGCGAACCCGTGCGGGTAGACGCGCGCGTCGCCGGCGTCAATCCAGCCGTGCAGGATCCGCCTGGTCTTCGTCGGGTCGCTCTGGAACGGGGTGGGGTCGGTGTAGCAGGGGCCGCGCGCCCACTCGAAGGCGTTCTTCTCCGGAAGGGCGCAGTCGCCGCTGCGCTGATACATGAACATGCGGGCCATGTGGTAGTAGAGGTAGTCGTAGACGGCCTCGTGCACGTAGAACCCCACCGACCGTCCCACGCCGGGGACCTCGAGCACGTAGCGGCCCGGCCCCTGAAGGGCGCTGAAGTCCGCCTCGTAGACCCACTCGCCGTAGACCTCCGGCTCGAACGCCGCTCGCAGCTTCAGCGCGCCCCGGAAGACGGGCTCGTCCGTCGTCCTGCCCACCGCGCGCACCATGAAGGGCCTGCCGTCCAGGTTGAGCAGTCGGCTGCCGGCCACGAAGGCCACCTTGCGGGCGGCCGGCAGGTATCCGACGTGGTTCAACCGTACGGGCCCCCGCTCGGGCTCAGGGCCGTCCGAGTGCAGCACGATGTTGTCCAGGTCAACCTGCAGCTTGCCTGCATAGCCCCTCCCGCCGATGAGCAGGCGGCTGGCCACGTGCAGGTTGCTCTTGGGGTTGCTCAGGTCCATGGCCGCCACGGGCACGGCGACGTGCTGCCAGTCGGTCGCGTCGCTCAGGTAGGGATCGAGCGGCGTCCACTGCGGCATCTCGCTGCGCCGGCTGGGCATGTAGAATGCGACGGCCAGTCCCTTGCCCCTGGCAGCTCCCCGCAGGTCGAACTCCAGCGCGCCCCTTGGTCGGTAGGCATAGGCGTCGAACAGGTTCTTCGTGCGGGCTATCGAGCCGATGGGAGGCGTGATCTCCGCAGCAATCTGGATATGCCAGACGGGGTTCTCGCCCCTGATGTTGAGGTCCAGGCGCAGGCCGAGCTTATCGTCCTTGGCCGCCTCCGAAGACGGCAGGCTGGTGGCGGCCGAGCTGAGGCCGTCCACCTCGCCCGAGACGGCGTTGCTCCAGAGATACCACCTCTGGGCTCCACGCGTGGTCTCCCGCGTCGTCCTCTCCTTGAAGAAGACGATGTCGTTCAGGCGCGTCGCCTCTTCCACCTCGGCCGGCGTCCATCTGCGCTCAGCGCCAAGGGCGCCGGGCGGCAGGACCGACAACAAGAACGAACCGATCACAACCAAGCAGACATGTCTGGCGCGCACCATTGATCATGACTCCCTTCGTCGCTTTGCCGTGGAGCGGCAGAGAAAACCGCACGTTTTCATTCCGAGGTGTTCAGCGTCGTCCGCCGCACGCAGCGGAAACCATAGGCGTCATAGCCGAAACACACGTCGGCCAATCCCGGCGGTTCGCTGTACCGAGCCGAAGACCGACACGCCTCTGCCGTGTCGAGCCAGCTCCCGCCACGCAGGACGCGTTCCTCACCGGCAGCGGGACCGCGCGGGTTCTGGCTCTCGGCCTGCTGGTAGGCCGTCTCGTTGTAGGAATCGTTGCACCATTCTGCAACGTTGCCGTGCATGTCGTGGAGGGCCCAGGGATTCGGCTGTCTTTGCCCGACGGGATGCGTGGTCTTGCCGGAGTTGTCCTTGAACCAGACGTATCTGCGCAGGTCGGCCGGGTTGTTGCCGAAGGAGTAGTCGGTCGTCGTTCCGGCGCGGCAGGCGTACTCCCACTCGGCCTCTGTGGGCAGCCGGTATCCGCCGGCGCTGAAGTCGCACTCCAACGTGTCCGGGTCGTAGCACACCTCCAGCCCCTCGCGCAGGGAGCGCATGTTGCAGTACTTCACCGCGGCGCGCCAGCTCACCTGCTCGACGGGGCTGTCGGGCTCTTTCCTCTTGGAGGGGTTCCTTCCCATCAGGGCCTCGTAGTGGCGCTGTGTCACCTCGTACTTGTCCATGCAGAGGGCGCTGAGGCGCACACTGCGGGCCGGTTTCTCGTCGTCTTCGCCGGCGTCGTCGCCCATGATGAACTCGCCCGCAGGAATGAGCACCATTTCGACTCCGGTCTTGGTGGTGATCTGTTCCGCGATGTCCGGGCGCCGGGGTGCGGCCTGCTGCTCCGGTTCTTCGCCCTCTCCGCAGCCGAGTGCCAGGGCCACCAGCAAGACGGCCCCAGCCAGCGCACGGCTTACGCGGCCATCGGCCGCAGTTTCGCGCGGTTCTCTAACCTTCATGCCTCGACCTCGGATGCCGGGTGTGTCAGTGGTGGCTTGACTCGTGGCCCGCCGGGCCTCGCATGGCTATCTGGGCGCGGCGTCGGATTTCTTTGGCCATCTCCGTGATCCGGGGATCCTGCGCCATCATGAGCCCCGCCCGCTGCCGGAGAAACTTCACGGCCCAGCGGCACTCTCCCGCGAGCTCGTCCTGATTGCTGCCGATGCGCACCCAGGCTTCGGTGAGCTGCTGGCACTTGGCCAGTGCGTCCGGGCCCTCGTAGTCCAGCAGGGTCGCCCGGAACTGGTCGGCCATTTCGGCTGCCTCCGCCGGCGTCCTGATCTGGATTCTCCGCACGGCGACCCTGGCGTCAATGGTCCTGGCGACCTTTTCGAGTTCGGACAGGGGGGCGGCCAATTCCGGGTGGGCCTTCTTCTGTTCGGCCAGGTAATCCTGGATATCGTGCCCGAAGGCAATGTAAGTCTCAATGCGGCTGCGGATGAAGGTGATGAAGATTACGACGTCCGTCAGGGCCTTCTCGATCTGCTCCCGGCGCTCTTTCTGCTGCCCACGGGAGTAGATCCCGTTGAGCATGTCTCTGACCGAACAGGTGGCCCTGCCTCTATTGCTGGACCTCTGTGCCTCCAGGTCCAGGACGTACTCGCAGGGCCCCACGCCGAGTGTGCCGCGCAGGACGTCAATGACCGTGTGGACGTCCAGCGGGGTGCTGCGGAGGCGGTTCATGGGGTAGATTATGGCCGGCCCCACGAACCGGACAATCTTGTTGAGCGGCTCAAGGTACCCCTGGCCGTCCTTGTCCGTCCAGCATGGGTAGTTGAAGGTGCCAAGCACCGTCGTCCACCTGGACCTGTTCGCACCGACCCTACCGCTGTAGCCGTACCACGTGGGCTTCGAATACCGTCCGTCCGACCCCTCAGAGAGCATTTCCCAGCTTCCTGTCAGGTTGTCGTCCCGCGTCCAGTCAACGCGCCAGTGTCCCGGCCACGGCGCCCGCCAGTCGAGGCGGACCACCTTGCCGGCGTCACGTCCGGCCACGTCGTGCGCGTGCCAGACTCCGGGGGCTTCCAGGACAGCCACCCAGATGGCGCCGTCCTTGCCGTAGTAGATCTCGGAGGAGTTGATGGTTCGATGTCGGCCCTGTCCGGACAGGTTGAGCCGGATGTCCCTGTCCGCTGAGGTCCATACGGCCATCACGATCGCTTCCCGGTCCTTGAGCAAGTGGAGGAACAGGTGCTCGCCCGGCAGCTCTGCCTGCGCCACGTGCAGGGCCGTCGCATCCAGGACAACGTCGTCCGCGACGAAGTCGGGCAGCACGGCGAACCGGCAGGGGGCCTGTATACGCAGCCCGTCCACGCCCTCGCCGGGCTCCGTCTTCACGAACGGCTCTCCCATGCGAAGTTCGTAGGCGAGCGTCACCTCTTCGCCCCCTGTGGTCTGGAATCTGGCGTCCAGCGCCACGGCGTTGGAGGTGTTCTCTCGCACCTTCACTGACGACAGCCTTGCCGGGGAGTCGGAAGCGGCAGGAACGAGTACCCCGCGTATCTTGGGGGTCGTTCCGCCGACCGAGTACAATTCTGCGCCGCGGCCGTCCCGACGCAGCGCCACCGCCAGCTTGTTGTTCAGGAAGACGGCGTCCCCGGCGAACTCGTGGTCAACATCGTCTTCAGCCAGTTGCGTCCATCCTTCCCTCACCAGAAGCGTGTCGCCCGCGAGGGGCCACGGGGAAGGGGAGCCTGTGTCGAACAGGCCGACCTCCGGGGTCATGGGCTGTGGCGGGGCTGCGGGTGCAGGCGCTGCTGCCACCGGGGGCCTGACGGGGGCGGCGGCCTGTCCTTCGGCCTCCTGTCCGTACGGGACGTAGTCGCCCTCGTAGAGCCGCAGCATGTCCAGCCTGAACCGGGCGTTGGGCTGGGTGCAACTGACGTAGGCGGACCAACCCTCCGGGAAGGGCACCTCGACCGTGAAGGTGGTGTGCAGCTCGGTCCACTTGTCCTGGCTGAGCATGACCTGGCCGCTTCTGGCAGCCCTGTCCCAGGGATCGGCCGGCCGCTCGATCTCCAGACCGACGGCAACGGGCCCGCCCACGCTCTTGCCGAGCGCGGCGAAGGTGTAGGTCTTGCCCTGCTGACCGGCGGCGACTCTCTGACCGAACTGCACGCCCCAGCCCGAGACCGAACCCAGGGTCAACAGCGCGCTGCGCTCGCCGTCGGCAGCGTCCTCGGCGTTCACTTCAAGGCTGGCCTCAGTGGCGGCCTCCTTGCCCAGGTTCCAGATCGCCGGTCCCATCTCGAAGCTCGGATTGACGAAGGCGTTCTTCGGCTGCGCCGACGGGCGCGCCGCCTCTCCGTGCGCCACGTATTCGCCCTCGTAGAGTCGGAACATGTCGGCCCTGAACCGCACGTTGGGCTGCGCGCACGCAATGTAGGCGAACCAGCCTTCGGGGAAGTCATCCACCACGTTGAATGTGGCGTGCAATTCCGTCCACTCATCTTCGGTGACCATGACGTACTGGCCCACGGTTGCCCTGTCCCAGGGATCCCCTGCGCGCTCGATCTCCGGGCGGAGGGCGACGGGGTCACCGACGCCCTTGGCCAGGACGGCGAAGGTGTAAGTCTTGTCCTTCTGACCGGCGCGGACCCTCTGGCCGAACTGCACGCCGTAGCCCGTTGCGGCCTCCATGGTCACCAGCGCGCTTTGCTCCCCGGCGGCAGCATCTCCGTCGTCCACCTTGAAGGTGACGACGGTGCCCGAAGCTATGCTCATGCCCCAGGGCGTCGGGCCCGTCTCGAAGCTCGGGTTGCCGAAAAGGTTCTCCGGACGTGCAGCGGCATCGGTCGAGGTGGCAACGGGCGCAGCCGGCGCCGCGGCGACCGGAGCCGCGGCCGGCGCCTTCTCCTGCTCCTCCGCCTCCTTGCACGGCACATATTCCCCCTCGTAGAGTCGGAACATGTCGGCCCTGAACCGCACGTTGGGCTGGCTGCAAGTAATGTAGGCGAACCAGCCTTCGGGGAAGTCATCCGCTACTTTGAACGTGACGTGCAGCTCTGTCCACTGGTCCCTTCCGATGGTGACGTATCTGCTTCTGGTGGCCCTGTCCCAGGGATCGCCTGCGCGCTCGACCTCCAGGCGCACGAAAACGGGTTCGTCGGCGCTCTTGGCAAGGACGGCGAAGGTATAAGTCTTGTCCTTCTGACCGGCGGCGATCCTCTGGCCGAACTGCACGTCGCCTGTGCTGGACTCTATGGTCACCAGCGCGCTCTGTTTCCCGACGATAGCATCTCCGTCGTCCACCTTGAAGGTGGCAACCGTGCTCGCGGCCTTTGAGATGCCGAAGGGCGCCGTGCCCGACTCAAAACTGGGGTTCTGGAACATGTTCTCCTGCTGTGCCTGGTCCTGCGCGTGCAGCGGCCGGAGGGCAAGGACCAGAACACAGAAGCAGAGGGCCGTAACAAGCCGGAGTCTGGTTTCTGAACGCACGTTGAGACCTCCTCTCGCAGCAGTATTAAGTGCCTCGCAAGCTTGCCTGCTCGCCTTGCGGCCGGACTCCCGCAACGTTCGTCCGACCTGTCTGAGGATCCGTGCCAGTTGCGGGACCCGAAACTTTACGAGCCGCCGGGCGGGCCACATTCTACCATGAGTCCGTCGCGATTGCCCGTAGGCTTTGTCCGCCCTCGCTGGTCTGTGCACGCCGGATGCGTCTGCGCGGCGTCACTTCTGTTGGAGCATCTGTTCGGCCTCGGCCTGGATTTGCCTCGCGAAACCGGAGGCTTCCGGGCGCCCCACGACGGCCATTCGACACTGCTGCTTGAGCCACCGGACGCTCATGCGGCATTTGGCCAGCGTGTTGTCCTGCGCGGCGCCGATGGAGCGCAGTTCCTCGCCGAGCCGTTCGCACTCGGCCAGGACATTCTCCTGACCGATGAGGACGACGATCGAGTCTGCCAGACTCCTGACCATTTCGGGCGTCTTCATCGCGTCGCGCCGCAGGGCGATGCTGCGTTCCATGTCCTGCGCCGTCTTGCGCAGCTCTCCGGCGACCCCCGCCGTGCCCTGCTCCTGCTCCTGTCTTGCACAGAGCTGCCCTATGTGTCGTGCGAAATCGTTGTAGCGCTCAATTCGCTCCTGAGTGCGCTGGACGTGGTCGGCCATCTGGTTGAGCCGTTCCCGGATCGTCTCGGCTTGGCGTTTCTCTCTTTTCCTCTTGAACTGCCTCTCGACCCACTCTGTTACGACGTCGGGTGTAGGGTGATCTTGCTGGCCCAGGCCCTCCATCGCGAGGATGTACTGGCAGGGTCCGACCCCGAGGGTTCTTCTTATGACGTCAATGGGACAGAGGACCGTCAGCGGCGTGGCCCGGTTGGGGGCTATTGGGTAGGCGATGAGGAGCTTCCGGTAGCTTGAGGCGCGGCCTGGTGGTTCGCCTCCCGACGGGGCTTGCGGCATGCGCACCAGTGCGCGCTCGGAGTCGAACCAGCACGGGTTGACGATCTCGCCGCGCCCCGGCGCGAGGTGCCGCTCCTGGGGTTCGTCCTTGAAGTTCCACGACCCGGCGAACGGGCCTTCTTGTGTAAAGCTGCCCCTCCACTCGGCCTGGAAGGGGGGCCGCCAGTCGAGCACGATGTCCGCACCTCGGTCCTGGCTCGAAATGGCACGACTATGCCAGATGCCCGGATGCTCCAGGAGCGCGACCCACACCGTGCCGCCCTCGGCCCATTCGATCTCGCAGGTGACGATTCCGCGCTCTGGCCCCCGGTCGGCGAAGTCAACGGTCGCGCCCTGGTCGCTGGACGGCCAGATGCACATTACGATCGCGTCGCCCCCTTCGACGAGGTTCAGAAAGAAGTTCTCCGTTGGCAAGCCGATGCGGGGCGTGTCGAACGCCTCTGCCCTGAGGACCATGTCGTCCCCGAAGAAGTCCGGCACCACCACGTGGCGGGTCCGCGTGTCCACGACGAGCTTGTCCGTTCCCTGCCCGGCTTGTATTTCCAGAATGGGCTCGCCCGTGGTGAGCCGGAACGTGGCCTTCACCTTCTCGCCCGCGTCTGTTGCGAAGGTCGCCCCAAGCACCACGGCGCTCATGTCGTTCTGTATGACCTCGACCCCTGCGAGGGCAGCGGGGCGGTCTCCGTCGGGGGCGCACGGCGTCAGCAGTGCCCGGTGTTGCCAGCCGCTGGACGTTCGCGAGTAGACGGCAGCGCCGGCCCCATCCCTGGGCAGGGCGACGGCCAGCTTATCGTTCAGAAATATGGCGTCGCCCTTGAACGCGGCGGGGGCATCGCCTTCCGGCACCTCGATCCAGGCGTCCGGGCGCGCGAATGCGTCGTCCGGCACCGGGGCCGATGGGGCGGGGCCGGTGTCGTACAGATGCGTGCACGGGTCGCGCATCTCGCGCACAGCGCCCTCGGCCCCCTCCTGTGCCCAACAGCTTGCCGGCCGGAGCCGTAGGGACGAGCGGAACAGCCCCAGCGCAGCGCAGAGCCCAACTACTGCCAGACTCAGCGCCAGGGATTGACGCGTTTTCATGGGCCGCTCCTTCTCCGAACCTTACTCATTCTCTTCGGGTACGGGCTCTATTTCCAGTCAGGGTACATGTCGGACGCGCCCTCGGTCAGCTTCCGGGGGGCGCCGCCGCCGCTGGGAACAACGTATATTTCCCACGGGCCGCGTTCCGTCGGCCCCTGGCAGAACACCAGGTTCTTGCCGTCCGGGCTGTAGCGTCCGTAGTGTTGCACTCCGCCGTAGTACGTGATGAGGCGGTTCTTTGTCCCGTCGGCCCTGATGGTGCAGATGTGGCTCTCTGTCTCGTAAACGATGCTTTTTCCGTCCGGCGACCAGTGGGGCTCGCACGCGCCTTGCTTGTCATAGACCTTGGTCGGGGTGCCTCCGTCCGCTGCGACGATGAAGATGGCGTTGCCTGCTTCCCACCTGCAGGCGAAGGCGATGGTCTTGCCGTCCGGGCTCCAGGCGGGTCCCGAGCAGTGGGGCCAATCCTTGGGGCTGATGGTCTTCTCCCGGCCGCCGGCCAGGTCTCGCACCAGGATCTTCTCGTCGCGCCTGAGGACGATCTTCTTGCCGTCGGGAGACCATTCAGCCTGGTCGCCGTCACAGATCCGCTCGAGCTTTGTGCCGTCGTCCTGCATTCTCCAGACGCCGGCCTTCCCGCCACGGCTGGAGGTGAGCAGAATGCTCTTGCCGTCCGGGCTGAACACGGGGTCCACGTCGCTCTCGTCCGGGTCGCCCTCGGTCAGTTGGTTCATCTGCGAGCCGTCGGCCTTCATTATCCATATGCGCCACGTGCCCGAACGGTCGCTGGAAAAGACGATCCGTTCCACTTTCTTGGCCAGGGCTTGCTCGGCCGGGACGGCCTCGGCTGCGACTGCAGATGCACATCCGAACAACAGCCCCGCTGCCAACACCAGGCCTGTGGCCACCGCGGAAGTTCTCATGTTGCGCCTCCTGACTGGTCGGTGCAAGGCCGTCACCGGGCGTCGAACCGCCTGAATGCCTCGTCCTCGAAGAGCTGCTTCGCGAGCAAGGCATAGCCTTCGCTGAGCGGATGGCTGGCGTCGCCGTAGTGCTCGCTGGGCAGCGCGGGCGGAACGTAATGTGCGATGCCCTGGTCTCGCAGCCATGCAGCGACCTGGTCCTTTCTTTGTTGGTACGTTTCCAAGCTCGCCGGTGTCAGCATGTGCTCGTTGAACGGACCGACGAGCACGAACACCGTGTTCTTTCTCTGCCGGAGTGTTGCCAGGGTCCGTTGAAAACAGCGCCACTGGAACGACGTGTCCAGCTCGACCCATTGGAAATCCTGTTGCGCCAATCCCTTGTCGGTCCATGGAATGGGTTCGTGCTGAGAGCTGTCGGCAGGGGAGGGCAGCGTGCGGGTGACGGCTTTGGCGGGGTTTCGGTAAGGATGTTCAAGTGTCCACGAGGGGATGTCGGTCTGATCGAAGTATGCCAGGCGCAAGTGGTTCGCCCAACCGAGAAAGGGCACTGCGCGTTCCACGATCACGCCGAGTTTTTCGGAGTGCGATGCCGCGTAGCAAGGGATCCTCGGGATGAACTGGGGCACCAGTCTGGGATGGTTGAAATGGAACTCTTTTTCGATTTGCAGGTCGTGCTTCTTCGAACTCGTCCACAAGAGGTTGCAGTGCATGATGACTTTCCGGCCCGAGATCGCCCGTCCGTAGTGTTTCAGCAGGCCCGCCAGCGCGGCCGGATGCGTGCCGTCCACGCCCATGTTGACGAACCGGCCCTCCGCTGCCGTCTCGTTCAGGTAGTGCGGCAGCGTCTGGTCTCTCCTCACGTATTGCGCCCAGATGACGGAGTCGCCGACCACGAGCGTTTTGTGTTGGGACGCGGCGAGTCGGCAGTAGCGGCTGAACAGCCAGTAGTCGTCGCTCAGTGTGTACGGGATGCGGTAGTCGGGCGGAAGGTCGAACCTCTCGATCCGTTCCCAGATGGCGGGCACCAGGACGAACACGGCAAGAATCACGGTTGCGGCGACGATCCACTGGCGGCCCGACAGGCGCACTGCGTGGGACGCGAACGGCGTGTCGGCAACCGGCACGCGGTCTCTTTCCTGGACAGTCCGTTCCGCCGGCATGTGCCTGCCCGCCTCCGGCTAGTTCAGAATTGCAAGTAGATGAACGCCTGGCCGCCCGCTCCGCTGAAAACCGCAAGGTAGAGGATCATCACGACGACGAGTGCCACTCGCACGGGGGCCAGCAGCAGAACGCGCCTGGCCTTCGACTCGTAGACATGCTGGTAGAGCCACACCGACAGGACCAGGAACAGCGCCACCAGCGGGAAAGCCGGGTCGGTCCACGCCGTGGTGAAGATGCGGGTGACGATCAGCCGGGCGTCGCTCAGGCTGTGAGCTCGGAAGAAGATCCAGG
>DAOVRD010000082.1 GCA_030628375.1 Planctomycetota bacterium | reverse complement strand
TGGGGGATTTCGACGGCGCCCTGGGCCTGTTCGCGGCGGCGCGACAGAAGGCGGAGGCCGAAGGTCTGCGCGACGCCGTGGCCAGGGCGCTGACCGAGACGGCCAATACGCAATGGCTGCGCGGGGAGTACCAGGAGGCCCTGGCGCTGGTGGGCCAGTCCAACGAGATCGCCACGGAACTCGACTCCGCGTTCCAGTTGAACGTGAACCACCAGCTCCTGGGCCTCATTTACTGGGAACTGAACCAGTACGATCGGGCGCACCGGGCGCTCGACGTTGCCATCGAGGAGGCCTGGCGCGCGCAACGCCCGCTGGAGGTGGCCAGCGCTTACAACAACCGCGGCATCGTCTATCGCCGCAGCGGCCAGTACGCGAAGGCCCTCGAAATGTTCGAGCAGGCGCTGGCCATTGACCGGAGGCTCCGCACGCGTTGGGGCCAGGCGTACGACCACCGCAACATCGGCATGACGCTGCACCGGATGGGCAGTTACGAAGAGGCGTCGGGGCACATGGAGCGCGCGGTGGCGCTCGCCGGCGAGATCGGGGACAGGGTGAGTCTGGCCAGGGCATTGCTGGCTCTGGGCGATCTGCGCCTGGACGAGGGTCGGCTTGCAGAGGCAGAGCCCCTGCTTCAGAAGGCGCTGGAGGAGTCCCGGGCGGTCGTCCTGCCGGAAGTGGAGTGGCGGGCGTTGGAGTCGTTGGGCAGACTGCTTCGGCGCCGGGGCGAGGACGCGGCGGCCCTGGACGCTTTCGAGAAGGGCGTTGAGGTCGTTGAGCGGCTGCGCGGCATGGTGAAGACCGAGGAGTTCCGCAGCGGCTTTCTCACCAACAAGATGGACCTTTATGAGGACACGGTGGCCCTGCTGTTGGACATGGACCGCCCGGAGGAGGCGTTCACTTACAGCGAACGTTCCAGGGCCCGCAAGTTCATTGACATCCTTGCCCAGCAGGCCTTCGAGCTGGGGAGCGACCGTGAGCGTGAACTCTACGCGCGCCAGCAGGAGTTGAGCCGGCAGATGCGTGCCGTTCGGGAAGCCCTGGCGCGCGAAGAGGATGCCGGGCGCAGGAGCGAAGTCACAGCCCGGCTCCAGGAATTGCAGCGCCGGTACAGCGACCTGCTGGTGGACATCCGCGTCGCCAATCCCGCCCTGTCCAGCTTCGTGACCGTCGAGGTCCCCGGCCCCCGCGACCTGGCGCAGGTCCTGCCCGACGACGTCTCCCTGGTGGTTTACTACGCGATGAAGGACGAGCTGGCCATCTGGGTCTGGCGGCAAGGCAGGCTGGCGGTCCGGCGGGTCGCCGTCAGCCGAGACGAGCTTGCCCAGCGGATCAAGACCTACCGTCTCATGGTTCAGAACCGGGAGATGCTGGACGACGTGCAGGAATTCTCGAAGGGGCTGGACGGGGTGCTGGTGGGCCCGGTCCGCGACCTGATCGAGGGCAGCCGGGCCGTGGGCATCGTGCCGCACCGGGGGCTCCACTACCTGTCGTTCGCGTCGCTCTACGATGGCGAGGCGTTCCTGGTGGAGCGGTATCCGCTGTTCTACAGCCCCAGCGCCAGCTTGCTGGGCCACTTCTTGCGTGGTGAGCCGCCTTCGGCCAAGGCCGAGCTTCAGGTCCTCGCCATCGGCAATCCGCGGGTGGGCTCGCCGGCCTACGAGCTTCCGTTCACCGAGAGGGAAGTGGTCAGCGTCGAGCGCGACTTCGTGAACGTTACCACCCTGACCGGCGAGAAGGCGACCGAGGAGTGGGTGAAACAGAACATCAGCCGCTTTGACGTTGTGCATTTTGGCGCCCACGGTCATTTCGATCCCGTTAACCCGCTGTTCAGCAGCCTGAGACTGGCGCCGCAGCAAGACGACGGGATACTGCATCTGCACGAGGTGATGGGCCTGGAGATAGGGGCGACGCTGGTCACCCTGAGCGCCTGCCAGTCCGGGCTGGGCGACCTGCGCTCGGCTGACGAGCTGGTCAGCCTGAGCCGCGCGTTCACCTATGCGGGGACCCGCTCCATCCTGAGCACCCTCTGGCGGGTGGACGACGTCTCCACCGCGCTGGTCACCAAGCACTTCTACCGTCACTACGTGGACCACGGCGCGGCCGAAAGCCTTCGCCACGCCCAGCTTCAGGTGATGAACGACGGCCGCCACTATCATCCAACCTACTGGGGCGGCGTCATCCTGACGGGCGACTACAGGTGAGGCCGACGGGCCCCCGGCTCTGTCGCGGGCGGACCTACCGCCTGGGCGATTCTTGGAATGGCCTATCTACTGGTGTACAAACATCTTAGGCCATGATCTTTGACAGTTCCTGGAGTTTTTGCTAAACTGGGGTTAAGTGAGTGGACCGTTGAGTTCGGGTGCGATCCTGACGGGGAACGCCGGATGGGCAGGCTCCGGGAAGAGGTGGTGCGACGCCGAATCCTCCTGGTCGAGGGCGACCGCCACAACATAGACCGTCTGCGCGATGCCTTCACCGAACAGGGCTATGAATGCGAGGTCGCTCTGGAACTGGCCATCGCTCGGGCCATACTGGCAGAGAGGTTGATGCACTTGTTGGTGCTCAACGCCGATCTGTGCGACGTGGAGCACGGCGAGCTTATCGAAGGGCTGAAGTCCCAGGCGCCGGCGATGGCCCTGGTCATCTACAATGGGACGGCCGATAAGTCCCTGCAGCGCAAGTTCCGCAGAATGGGTGCGGACAGCTACCTGAGCAAGGCCAGCGACCTGAGCGCCGCCATCAGGTCCGTCCAGAAAGTGATGACCAGGAGAAGGTAGGGCGTCCGCCCTGGAGCCGCCTCAGCCTGGCTTCACCTCGAAGAACGTCACTTCCGCAGGGCAGCGGAATCGCACCGGCGCGTATCCCACGCTGCCGAAACCTCTGTTCACGTAGAGGTATCCCCAGTCCATCGGGTACAGCCCGGCCGGGAACCCGCCGTGGCAACTGGGCTGGAACCATCGCCAGACCACGGGGATCCTGATCTGCCCCCCGTGCGTATGGCCGCTGAGGACCAGGTCCACGCCCGAGTCCTCTTTGACGAATCGGGCGGCCAGCGGGGCGTGGGAAAGCAGGATCGTGTAGTCGCAGCCGCGTCCTTCCCGCAGGGCCGATTCGAAGTCGGGCCAGCCCGCGACGAGATCGCCCACCCCGGCTATCCGCACCTTGCCGGAAGGGGTCTGCACCGTGCGGGACTCATTGATGAGGAGTTCCGTCCCCGCTCCGGCCGCCAACTCCTTCAATGTGGAGTCTCGCAGGAGGAGGCCCGCCTCCCAGTTTCCTGGGCACGCAAAAACGCCGTGCCGGGGGGCGAACCTGCCTATCAATTCCTTCAGCAGATCCCAGGTCGCGGGATGATGACTATTGATGTCCCCGGTGAGGAACACAAAGTCGGGCTTGCGTTCCGCGATCAGGTCCACAAGTGCTTCGTGACGCGGCCGCAGGGCCCGCATGTGGATGTCGCTCAGGTGGGCGAAACGCAGCGCCGGCGCGTCCCGTCGGAGAGACTCGACGCGGATGGTCACTTCCTCCACCTGGAATCCGGGCGGGCCTTCTGTGCCAGCCATTTCTGACCCCTTCGGCGTGGCGAACGAGCGGCGATCGGGCTTCAAGGGGGCGGATTATATCGGAAGCGGCGGCCGCGCCACAACGCGTGGGCTGTGGCGGCATATATTTTCCCGCCGCGTTTTGGGATGGGCATCACGTTTGACAGCGGCCCTCGCGGCGGTCTGGCTGCCTCTGGCAGATTCGACTTCCGCAGGATTGATTTGGCGAATCAACGGTTCCTATAATCCCTAGGCTGCCTCTGTGTGCGCGCTGACCTCCTGGAGGTGCTAATGGCCCGGCCGACCGTCGCCCGCATCAACTTGGACGCCTTAATATACAACGTGGAAGCAATTCGGAGGGTCATCGGCAATCGGAAGATATGTGCGGCGGTCAAGGCGGATGCTTACGGGCACGGCGCGCCCATTGTCTGCCACGCGCTCGCCATGGCCGGCGTGCACATGTTGGCCGTCGCCATGACCGAGGAGGCCATTGACCTGAGGGAGGCGGGCATTGACAAGCCCATCATCCTCTTGACGACGGTTCCGACCGAGGACATCCGCCTGACGCTGGACTACGGCATCATCGCGTGTGTCACTGACGAGGGGTTTGCGCGCGAGCTTTCGTCTCAGGCGCTCAAGCGGGGCACGGTGGCCCTGGCCCACGTGAACGTGGACACAGGAATGCATCGGGTGGGGCTGGACTGGGAGAGGGCGGCGCTGAACATTCTGCGCATGTCCAGGCTGGGCGGCCTGCGCATCACCGGCCTGTTCAGTCACTTCGCCTGCTCGGACGCGGACGACCTGGGCTTCAGCCGGGAGCAGGTCCGGCGCTTCCGATCCGTGCTCTGGCAGTTGAGAAGGGCGGGCATGAGGCTGCCGTTCGTGCACATGGCCAACAGCAACGGCGTGCTGAGGCTCCCCGAGGCGCACTTCGACGGCGTCCGGCCGGGCCTGGTCCTCTACGGCCTCTATCCCCGGGAAGATGTCCGCTCCGTGGTGCACCTCAAGCCCGTGCTCTCCATGCGCACCCGGATATCCCAACGCAGGAGCGTCCGCGAGGGGGAGAAGATCGGTTACGGTCACACTTTCACCACCTGGCGTGAATCCGTCATCGGCACGCTGCCGGTCGGCTATCACGACGGCTTCATTCGGCAGTTCTCCAACGCCGGCGAAGTCCTTGTGCGGGGCAGGCGGGCCCCGGTGGTGGGGCGCGTCTGCATGGATCAGACGCTTGTGGACATCACCGACGTGCCCGGCGCCCGAACGGGCGACGAGGTGGTCATCTACGGGGAGCAAGGGGGCGAGCGCATCAGCGTGGAAGAGATGGCCCGGCGCGTGGACGGGATTTCCCACGAGTTGACCTGCGCCGTGGGCCGACGGGTCAGGCGGGAGTTTGTCCTGAACGGGGCGGTTGTGGTAGAAACTCCTTTGCGCTCGGTGGTGCAAGGGGCTGCACTGAGCCGTATCCTCGGGACTTCCGCCGCCTCGCCGCATGAAAAACTTCGCAGAACACCTCGCAAACGTGGAGCCGCTTAACCTCGCTGCGGCGGCGCGCGGCGGAGGGCTTTCCTTCCTTTCCCGCCTCAATGATTTCCCGTTCGGGGGCCGGTCCCTGCTGGAACACACCCAGGCCGTCATGGACGCCGTGCTCGCGCAGGCTCCCTGCGTGCCGCCTGGGGAGGAGGCCCGGCAGCCCTCGGTCGCGGACGGGTCGGTGATGACGCCCTGGTGGTCCCCCATGCCGGCCGTCTATGCGGCCGCGCTGTTTCTCCACGCCGGCCTGCCGGAAGTGGGCCGGTCCGACTCCGGTCGCTGCCTGTCGGTCGGCGGCGGGCCTCCCCATGCCCTTGAGAGTGCCAGGATCGCACGGGCCGTGTTGCGAGAAGCGGGAGTCCCGTTCGTGGTCCGCCAGCATGCGGCCGTCCTCGTTGCCAACCAGCGCCGGGCGCCCAATTTGCCGGGCTCCGGCGCTCCCGCCGAGACCTACATGCGCCTGGCGTGCACCTTGGACCTCAGAGCGCTCTGGCACCTGATGCGGGCGGAGCTGGCTGCCGCCGGAAGCGGGCAGAACGCGGCCGCCGCCCGGCTGGACGCGTTTCGGGAACGGGCGGAGGGTTTCGGCGTGTTCGGACGGCCGCACAGTCCGCCGTTGGACGCCCGGCGCGTGCGGGACATCGGCTTCGAAGGCGCGGAGCTGCACCGGGCGCTCAACGCCCTGCGGTATTTCGAACTGGTGGCCCGGATGAACGAGGAAGACTGGTACGTCGAACGTCTTCGGCTGGAGAGGGGTCGGCCGCGCGGGCGGCTGCACCTCCTGGTGGGGCCCGCTGGCTGTGGCAAGTCGAGCTGGGCGCAGGAGCACCTGGCCGACACCGTCATCGTCTCGTCGGACCGCATGCGCGAGGAACTCACCGGCGACCCCGCCGACCAGAGCCAGAACTACCTGGTGTTCCAGCGGTGCATGGACCGCGTGCGCGAGCACCTTCGGGCCGGCGAAGCGGTGACCTTTGACGCGACCAATTACTCCGAACACCTCCGCTCGATGCCGGTGCAGGCGGCCCGCTGGTCGGCGGCGGAGATCGTCAGCTACTTCTTCGACGTGGCACTCCCCTGCGCCCTTGAGCGCAACCGAGCGCGGCCTCGGGCCGTGCCCGAACACGTCATTCGCAGGCACTACCGGCTGATCGAGCTTCCGGCCCTCTACGAAGCCGACCGTCACATGGTCGTGGACGCCGAGGGGCAGCTATCCCAGTACTGGCCCGTCGAGGAGGCGGCCATGGGTGCCTGATACTGGGGCGAAGCACGCCACCCAGAGCACCTGGCAGATGCTGATGGCACAGTCTGGAGAACATGCGCCACCGATGATGCTGGAGCCACACACAGTGTGGTTCCACGGAAGCCCGTTCCGCCTCGCAATCCTCCGTGCAGGTTCAACGGTGACTCCCGTTATGGACTTGGCCAGGGCATTTGCCCATAAGCCAGCCAACGTCTCGATGACAATTCGGGAGCGCGATGGCGAACGCACAGTCATCATCGACCATGATGGAAAGCTCGACGGATATCTCTACAAGGTGCTTGTGGAAGATCCGAGAGAAGATATGCAGCAGCATCCCGGATCGGGTTTGGCGCTCGGCGAGGAGATGCTTACTACGCGGGACCTACCCGTTGAGTTTATCGAGGAGCTGCCGCTGGGCGGTGGATGAATCTCTGGCGATCCGCGGGACGATCCGCCAAACGCTGGACCAGACGCCTCATCGTGTCCGTTCCCGGCTGGCCCGTCGCTATTCCTCACCGTGGGGGTGCTGCGTCTGGCGGTAGAACTCCTGCTGAACCGCCGGTGTGATACCGTCCGCCTTGATGGCCCGCATCTGCTTGACCACCTTGTCCACGAAGGCCCGGAACAGGAACCGGCCCTTCTCGGCCGTCGCGGTGCGAGCGTCGCCGGCGTAGTGGGTCGGGTGGTCGGCGTACCACATCACGGAGGTGTTGAGGCCGGCCAGGTGGTCGGTCCGTCCCCTGGACCTGCCGTCCTCCGGCTCGGTCATGGCTTCCATGCGGACCAGGTCCGGGCGCATGTGGAGCATTGCGCTCGTCTCCCCCTCGTCGGCGTGCCCGCCGAAGTCGCTGTCTCGCATCTGGCGCCAGCGTTCCAGGGCCTCGCCTTCCAGGTCGTAGTAGTGCGTGGCATAGACGACGTAGCCGCGCGGCTCTTCCAGCAGCGTGCGCAGGAAGAAGTCGAGCATGCTCCTGTTGCCTCCGTGGCCGTTGGCGATGAGGATCTTGCGGAAGCCGTTGCGCGCTATCTCCTCGATGGTCGCTTCCAGGAGCGGCAGAAGCAGCTTGCGCGTGAGCGCTAAGGTGCCCGGGAATTGTTTGGCGGTGAATATCTTGCCGAAGTAGTAGGAAGGGAAGACCACGGCGGGCTCTTCCTCGGCCGCTTGCTTCACCACGGTGTCTGCCGTGATCTGATCGGTCCCGACGGGCAGGTGCGAACCGTGCCGTTCTATCACGGCCAACGGCAGCAGACAGAGGCCGCCGGATTCCTTCACTGCGTCCCCAAACCTCTCCGATGTCAGCTCAAGCCATTGCATCCTTGTTCTCCCGTATGCCGGTCCCTATATCGTCATGCTGTCTTCAATTCATAATTCATAATTCATAATTGCCGTCCGCCTTCGCGTAGAACTCCCGCTGCATCTCGGGCGTGGCTTCGTCTGCCTTGACGGCGCGCATGGCGTTGACCAGCCTCCGCACTTGCGCCTCCATCATGAACTCTCCCTTCTCGGCGGTTGCCGGCCGGGCGTCGCCGCCGTAGTGCGTGGGGAAGTTGGCGTACCAGCCGAACGGGTTCGACACCTTGCCCAGCGCCTTCTGTCGTTCTCTGCGCCGCCCGTCGTCGGGGTCCTTGATGTCCTCCAGGTGCACCAGTTCTGGGCGCAGATAGAGGATGACGCTGGTCTCCATCTCGCCGGCGTGCCCGCCCTGGGTCTCGCTCATTTCGGCCACCCGCTGGCGGTCCTCTTCTTCCAGTTGCCACGGCATGACGGCATAGGTGACGTATTCGCGCGGCTCCTGCCGCAGCCACGACATCAGGTAGCCCAGCAGGCCGCTGTTGCCGCCGTGGCCGTTGACGATGAGTATCTTGGAGAATCCGTTGCGATGGATCTCCTCAGTCACGGTCTTCAGGAGCCTGAGCAGCAGATCGTGCGGAAGCGAGAACGTGCCGGGGCAATGACGCGCTTCCGATATCTGGCCGAAGTAGTAGCTGGGGAAGACGACGGCCGGCTCCTCCTCCGCGGCCAGGCGCGCCACCTCATCCACGGCGATCTGGTCCGTGCCCAGCGGCAGGTGCGGACCGTGTCTCTCGAGGCAGCCAATAGGCAACAAACACAGGCCGTCGGCCTTCTTAACCGCTTCGCCCATCATCTCCGAAGTCAGTTCCATCCACAGCATGCTCAGGACCTCCCGGACGTCTGAGTTACCCCGAATCTCGCCGGGCCCGCGAAGGCGGTCGAAGCGAATGGCCGAACGCGGCGCCGGCTCCAGAAAGAAGGACAGTGTTACGTTTCTCCCGCGATTCCTCCTTGTTGTCCACGGGTCTGGCCGTCGGTGTTCCTTGTGGCGTGTTCTACTTTGTCATTTGGTCGAGTCTGGCGCGCAGCATCCGGTTGGTCAGCTTGGGATCGGCCCTGCCGCGCGTGGCCCGCATCACCTGCCCCACCAGCGGGCCGACCGCTTGCTTCTTGCCGGACAGGTAGTCCTGCACGGCCTTCGGGTTCTCCTGGATGACCTGTTCGATGATGGGCGCCAGCGCAGACTCGTCGCTTATCTGTTCGACGCCTTCCTCCTCGACCAGGGCGGGGGCGTCCTTGCCCGTCTGCACCATCTTGCTCATGATGTTGCGCGCTACGTTCGCGTTGATGGTGCCATCATCGGTCAGGCGGACCAGTTCGGCCAGCCGAGCCGGGGGCACCTCGAAATCCTCGATGGATATCTTGCGGTCGTTGACCTCGCGCAGCACCTCGTTGATGATCCAGTTCGCGACGCTTTTCGGCGCGTCATGGGCGCCGAGGGCGGCCTCGAAGTAATCGGCCACTTCCCGCTGGTCCGTGAGCACAGTCGCGTCGTATTCGCTCAGGCCGAATCCTTCGCAGAACCTGTGGCGACGCTCAAGAGGCATCTCGGGCACGCTGGCCTGGACGCGTTCGAGCATCTCCCGGTCTATCTCGAAGGGCAGCAGGTCCGGCTCAGGGAAGTAACGGTAGTCCTGCGCCTCCTCTTTGGTCCTCATGCGCGCGCTGCGTTCCCGGACCTCATCCCAGAGGCGCGTCTCCTGAGCGATGGCCCCGCCCTCCTTCAGGACCGCCGTCTGCCGCTGGATTTCGTAGGCAAGCGCGCCGCGCACGGCCCTCATCGAATTCAGGTTCTTGATCTCGACGCGGGCGCCAAGCCCGTCCGTGCCGGCAGGGCGCATGCTGATGCTGGCCTCGAAGCGCAGCGAACCCTCCTGCATCTTGCAGTCGGAGACCTGCGTGTAGAGCAGGACCAGTCGCAGCGTCCGCATGAAGCTGTCGGCCTCTTCCACGCTGTGCATGTCGGGCTCGGTGACTATCTCCAGCAGCGGCGTGCCCGCGCGGTTCAGGTCCACCAGGCTGTAGTCCGCGCCGGCCTGCTCGGCATGCAGGTTCTTGCCGGCGTCTTCCTCCAGGTGGACGTTGTGGATGCGCATGCGGCGCACGCCGTCCTCGCAGGGGATGTCGAGGTGCCCGCCTTCGCCCAGGTTGCAGTCGTTCTGCGATATCTGGTAGTTCTTGGGCAGGTCCGGGTAGTAGTAGTTCTTACGATCGAAGAACGTGGTGCGGTTGATCTTGCAGTGGAGGGCCAGGGCCGCCCGCAGCGCGAGCTTCAACGCGTGGGTATTGAGCACGGGCAGCACGCCGGGCATTCCGAGGCAGACCGGGCACGTCTGGCTGTTGGGCGCCTGGCCGAACCGCGTACTGCAGCGGCACCAGAGCTTGCTTTCGGTCAGCAGCTCGGCATGCGTTTCCAGTCCGATGACGGGTTCGAGTTCGATCAAGCCTTCTCCGTAAGCTTTACTGTCCAGCCGGGCTGTCGGTCCGGCGATGTCATCTATGCTCCGTGGCTAGCGTTTCTCGCCGGTGTCGAGCATGACACCCACTGCTACGGCAACGCGCCGGTCAATCTTCCTTGTGGGGTCGGCGCTCATGTCGAGGACATAGCGGTCGAGGATCGTGAACTTCCTGTTGAACTCCCCCAGCACGTCGCCCGTCTGGGGGTCGGTGAAGATGAAGTTGGTCCTGAGCAGGGCGGACAGGGGACGAAGGTAGCGGCGCAGCAGCGACAGGATAAGAGAGTCCTCCTTGACGGTGCACAGGAGCTGCCAGTCGGGCTTGTGGCAGTACCAGCGTTTGCGGAAGATGTTGTAGATGTAATGCTTCCGAAGGATTGCCAGTGGCTTCTCGTCGGCGTCTCGGACCGTGTATGTGCCCGTCAGAAAGTGAAATTTCCGATGTTGAAGGATGTCCAGCAGCCGCTCCTGCTTGGTGTCGTCGCGATAGAGGGTGACATGTCGTTTCTTTATGCAGAGCACGCCTACCGCGAATCCAGCGGCGACGGTGCCCAGCACCGCCAGAACGACGAACATCATCTCGAGCGCGGACGCTTCGCCTGTCACACCAAGGAGCGCACCAAGGACGGCGAAGAACAGCCCCACCGCTGCGGTCGTGGCGATCGCTGCCAGGACCGCCAACAAGGTCCTTAGCAGATGATGGGGCCGTTCGACATAGAGAATCGGGTTGCCGTCCTCGTCGTGAACGTAGTACTTCTGCGATGTGATTGCCAGGTGTTTCTGGCGGAGGAGGAACTTGTCCCGGTCGAAGATCGGGTCCGCGCCCTCCGAGGGCGTCGGAGCGGCCGGCACCTGTATGACGGCCCCGCACTGGGGACACTGACCCGTCTTGCCTCCGAACTCGTCCTTCAGGTCGTAGGTCGCGCCACATTCACACATAACGCGAATAGCCATTGCTCCGCCGCCTCCTGAATTGCGTGCAGGAAACAGTGATCATCGGTCGCTTCCCGGTCGGCTTCCAGCCAGGGGCCCGTGGACTGATCAGTGAACGGCATCGGCCAAGCACCGTAGCGCCTGGAACCGGCCGTCTGCACAACTCCCCTCCGGCAACTGGCACAGACTATTCTGACCGGGTACGCCCGTTTGTCAAGGAGCTCTTGCCTGCGGTCGGGTCTGCCTGGCCCGTCAGTGTGCAGGCCCCGCAGTGCAGGCAGCCGGCTGTGCGGCAGTCAGGAGTCGTTTCGCCTCGGAAGGCCTTCTCGCGTTCCTCCAGGAGGAACTCCTTCCGCAGACCGAAGTCTATGTGGTCCCAGGGAAGGACTTCGTCGGCGGGGCGAGGGCGGTTCGCATAGAACTCCGCGCAGAGCCCTTCCTCTTCAAGGCTGCGCTGCCAGCGGTCGAACGAGAAGTGCTCCGCCCACGCGTCAAACTGGCCGCCCGCCTTCCAGACCCGCTTGATGACCTTGCCCAGTCGCCTGTCCCCGCGGGCAAGGACGCCCTCCAGCAAGGTGCGTTCGGCATAGTGGAACTTGTAACGCACGCTTCTGAGTCTCGCGTTCCGCAGGATCAGGCCCCTGGCCTCGTGGATTGCCTCCGGCGACGCCATCGGTTCCCATTGGAACGGCGTGTGCGCCTTGGGCACGAAGGGAGCGATTGTGACGTTGACCTTGCCGGGCCCGCCGCCGAACTCGCGTCGTGCTTTGCTCACCTGCTCGCTCAGCGTGACGATGCCCGTCACGTCGTCGGGCGTCTCGGTGGGGAGGCCGATCATGAAGTAGAGCTTCACGAGCCGCCACCCCTCGCTGAACGCGGCCCTTACGCCCTCCATGAGTTCTTCGGTCGTGACGTCCTTGTTGATGACCCGTCGCAGGCGTTCGGACGACGCCTCCGGGGCCAGGGTCAGCCCGCTCTTACGCACCTGCGACAACGCCCGGGGCACAAGCCGAAGCTGATCGTCCACGCGCAGGCTTGAGAGCGAGATGTTGATGTGGCGCGGCTGGGCGAAGGCGTTGACGCGTGCCAGCAGTTCGTGAAACCCCGGGTAGTCGCTCGAGGACAGCGAAGCGAGGGCTATCTCGTTGTGTCCGGTGTTGGCGTAGGTCTGCCTGGACAGTTCGACCAACTCCTCGATCGGACGCGGCCGCAGCGGGCGCCGCAGCATGCCCGCCTGGCAGAACCGGCATCCGCGCGTGCAGCCCCGCATGATCTCCAGCGTGATCCGGTCGTGCACGGTCCGGACGAACGGCACGATAGGGTCGGCCGGAAAGGGGGCGCCTTCCAGGGAGGGCAGTCTGGCGGCCGTTATCTTCCGGGGAAGGCCGGGCTCGGTGGGCCGGAAATCCTTGATGGTCCCGTCCGGGTGGTAGTCCACCGCGTAGTGGGCGGGCGCATAAACGCCGCGGATGCTGCGGGCCGCTTCGAGGATTACGGCCCGGCGGGGCCGGCCCTCCGCCTTCGCCTTCCGCATCAGCTCGGTGAACTCGACGATCACGTCCTCCCCGTCGCCAATGAAGAACAGATCAACGAAGTCCGCCATTGGCTCCGGTACAGCGGCACCCGGCCCTCCCGCTATGACGATAGGATCGTCCGCATCCCTCCGGGCGCTCTCGACGGGGATGCCGGCCAGGTCCAGCATGGCCAGCACGTTGGTGTAGAGCATCTCGTACTGGAGGCTGAAGCCGACGACGTCGAACTGGCGCACCGGCCGAAAGCTCTCCAGCGCGTACAGGGGGATCCCGTGGCTCCGCATCTGCTCCTGCATGTCGGGCCAGATTGCATACGCACGCTCCGCCGCAGCCCAGTCGAGGCGATTGAGGATGGAGTAGAGGATCTGAGAGCCCAGGTGTGACATGCCGACTTCATAGGTGTCCGGGAAAAGCAAGGCGAAGCTGACGTCCACGTCGGCGGGGTCTTTGCGCACCGCGTTCTTCTCGCCGCCCAGATAGCGGGCGGGCATCTGCACCTTCGGCAGGATGAGCCTGTCGAGGAGCTTATGAATCTCCGCCGGGTCAGTCACTTGCGGGCGCATACGCGAACTCGGCTCAAAAGGCAAAAGCCGCCGAAGAGGGCAGCGACACCCCTGGGCGGCCGAAGTTGCTGCTTGGTCAGGTTGCGCGGCAGCGGCCTCTGGGCTGTTGCCCGGTCCGCACGCTTGCCGGGCCGCGCCGCCATCGGGCAGTCTATCACAGCACCGCCGCCAAGTCCACTGAACCGCCAGGAGGGGCAGGCTCATTCAAAAGTCGGTCTGCATCACCATTGGTACCACGATTCGAGCACGAAAGGCAGGCGTTCGGCAAATGAGACCATGAGTTCACCTTCTCCTGCTACAAACGACTGCCGCTACTGGAATCGGAGACAACGTGCAGGTGGCTCGCTGACGCCATCGGACGGGCACGCAGTGGTCTGAACTATGCAGTCCTTGCCTATGTGTTCATGCCCGAGCATGTGCACCTTGTCGTGCTGCCGCGGGATGATGATTACGACATCAGTTCGCTCTTGAAGCGCGTGAAACAGCCGGTTTCCCGCAGAGCAGGGAGATCCCTCCGCGAGAACCGCATGGACCAGTGGTTGGAGCGCCTGCAGGAC
>DAOVRD010000370.1 GCA_030628375.1 Planctomycetota bacterium | reverse complement strand
CTTCACCGGCCCCTGCGGCCCCGTCCACTCCCACGCCAGGTCGTCCCCCCCGAACCAGTCCTTGATGACCTCTTTTACCTTCCCCTGCGCATCCCGGAACCGCCCCGGTCCCAGGTTCTTCTCGAACATCGTGCTGGTCAGGTCGCTCCTCGTTCCCGAATCGTAATCGTGGTTCCCACAGCAAACTCCGTAAGGCACCACCACCGCCTTGTCCGGGTCACCTTCCACGTGCAGTTTGTTCAGCGCCCGCACTGCCAAGGTCCACTCCCGCGGCTGCCTCGCAAAATTCTGGACGTTGTCCCCCAGGTCCACTGCGAACCGGATGTTCCAGGCCTTCACACCTGCCGCGATCCATTCGGTCTGCTTGTCGAACCGTCCGTCATACATGTGCCCCTTGCCCGGCCCCTAGTTCTCCGTATAGGACTGCGGGTCCGGAATCACCACCAGCGACCACTGTCCACCGTCCATCTTCGGCGGCGGGACCGGGTCCGCACCCCACACCCCCCTCCCCACCCCCACCCCCGCCAGCAGCACTACCACCGCCACAACCGTCTTCGTCATCGTCCGCATCTCGCCCCCTCCCTGACCCGACTCTCTCTCGCAGACTTGCCTTTCCGTCCACCCCACTCATCATACCTGTCTTCCGCCACCGGGGGAAGCTTGCATTGATTGCCTACGGAGCGATGAGGTCGGTGAAGATGCGTTCGGCGGCGGGGTCGTAGGACTTGGAGGAGGGACAGATGCGGGTTCGGAGTTTGAGGCTGCAGAGCCGGTGTCCATATCGTCTCACTCCGCGGGCCCGCGGGGCGGGCTGCTCTCAGGCTTGCGGGCGCCAGAGGAGGCGACGGCGCTGGGACTGGCAGCAACCCTTTGCCGCCGTGAGGAAGGTACCTCGAACGGCAGCGCCGGAGCATCCAAGGGTTCGCGTGCCGTGTCGACGCGATCTAGTGCAACAGGTTGCCGAAGAGATGCTCGAATCGTATCATGACGGCACTTAAGACTGGCATCGGCCGGCGCGGTGTGCAGGACGTCGAAGAGCTGCCCAACGTCTACGTTGACACGTCGGGCGGCTGGTACGACAGCGAGATGGTCGAGTACGCCGTCCGGCACATGGGGGCAGAAAGGGTGCTGTTCGGCTCGGACTATCCCGGGCGCGACTACGCACCACAAATCGGCAGGGTACTAGGCACCAATCTGTCCGAGAAGGATAAGGAGAAGGTGCTCTGGCGCAACGCCGTTTCCGTGCTTAAGCTTCACGGCTCCTAGGGGTGACTCACCTCTGCCATGTGCACAGGGGCGGCAGAGCTCCCCCCACGCGGGCCGGCGGGGCGGGCCAGCCCTATCCGACCACGATCGCCGCATGGATGTGTACTTTGTCTACAGTGGCAACCGCCTTGCCTCTGCGTGCCACGTACTTCCAATCAAAATCGCTTTCTTCGAACGCCAGGCTGACCGACGCAGGCCGCTTCGGCAGCTTCACCTCCACCGTCACGGGGCCGACCGGCGGCACCTCGTCCACCGTGCCGTCGTTGGGCCGATTCGGGATTCCGGAGGCCCTGTTGATGAGGTGGATGATGGTTCTCCCGGCCTTCCTTCGGAGTACCACGTCCACGCACGTTGGGGCGTCAACGCGGATGGCCATCTCCCCCGCCAGTGCATGCGTCAGCTCGCCCACGAACTGGCGCACCATCGGGTAACGGCACTCAGCAAAGAACCGGAACACGTCGAAGGGCACGTAGGCAACTGCACCTTTGCCGACTTTGTTGAGCGTGGCCGCGGGGCCGCGCAGCAGCCGTTCCTCAAGCAGCGGAGTCTTTCCGAGGCGCCCGAACGGCTTCGCGGCACGGGGCTTTACCATGCGCCACGCGGCGCTGAAGGCGCGGACCGACCCGTCGCCGGCGGAGACGTGGTAGCTGGCCTCCCTCTCGACCTTGCCGCCGCTCACCCCCAGGAAGCGCCCGCCGAACCGCCGGAAGGCGGCCGCGCCGGACACCAGGAGCTTCCCTCCGCCGCTGAGGTAACCCTTCAATGCATGGACCATCTCGTCGGACATGTTGTCCTGCTCCGGCGCCACCACCAGGGGGAAGTCGCCCAGGCGGGGCTTCAGCGCCCACTCGTCCATAATGTCCACGCCGTAGTGGTTCTCCAGCAGGCAGTACGTGGCTCCCTCAACGGGCGCCGTGTCAATGTTCCACATCAGGTCTCGGGCGGGCTGACTGTGGATGTGGTGTTCGGAGTGCAGCACAGCGACCTGCGGGATGGTCTCCGATCCCTGGCACAGGCTCCTGCGGGCCTTGACGAACCGCCCGACGTCGCGCAGCCGCCTCATGCGCCAGGGCACAAGCTGCCCGTTGCGCAGACCGTGGGGCGTCTCATAGATGGCCACCGCGCCGCCGAGCGCGGCGATCACCGCCGCCTCCTGCTGGATCATCTGAACGGGCTTGAAGGTCCAGGGGTTCGCGCGGTGGGTCATGGGGCCGGACTTCGTGAAAGCCCATATCATCAGGTCCCAGTGCTTGCCGCGGGTCGAGATGAACCGGGCGTCGCACCGGCCCGAGTCAAGGCCGAACACCCAAGCCGTGTCGCCGCTGATCCAGTCGGTCGGCACGCTCGGCTCGCCCGGGTCCTTGAAGGTCTGGAGCCAGTTGGAGCAGACCAGCACGCCCGGCTTGTGCGCATGGACGGCGTCGCAGTAACGCGTGACGTACCGTTCGAAGCCCTCGCGCGTGAAGTTGATCCAGGCCACCCAGTTGGGATCGCTTGGCTCGGCGGGCGGCTCCTCGATGCCGGTGGCCTCTTTGAACGCCTTGCGGCAGCGGTCGCAGTAGCACGGCTCGACGGCCCAAATCTCGCCGTCCACCCAGAAGCCATCCACGCCGTAGCGGTCGATCAGCTCGAGCATCTGCGGGATCATCAGCTGGTCAAGGTATGGGCTGCGGGGGCACATCCTTTCGTTCCTCGGCTGCCCCGCCGAGGCGCCGAAGCCGCCGCCCCTCGGTTGCCCATCTTTGCCCACGATGCACCAGTCTGCGTGCTTCGCTCCGGCTGCCGCGTCCCAGATGCCCGAGTAGTGGCAATGCAGGGGCAGTCCGAGTTCCCTGGTCGCCGCGCGCCAGCCCTTCAGTGCGTCCCTCTTGACGCCCGGGCTTACCGACGCACCGGGGGTCTTGCTGTACCAGCTCGTGTAGCCCGCGTGGCCCTTGCAGTCCGTCTGCACGAACTGACAGCCCATGAGTCTCAGCATCGGCACCAGGTCCTTGGGCGTTGCCCGTCTGCCCAGTTCCGTATCCCGTTTGCCGGCGTGTAGGTCGTAGTGCAGGCCGAAGTAGCGGTTCTTGCCGTGCCACCGTCCTCTGTAGGTCGCCATGCCGTTTTCTCCTGCGCTCGGGGACTTGACCAGGCGGTCAGCCCCCTGATCATATGTCTCTGGCATTCGTAGTCAAGCAGCAAACTCGGGCGCTCACTCTGGCAGAATGGCCGGTTGACAACACTGGATGGTGGAAGCACCGCCTCAGCGGCCCTGAACGCTTTGAAGAGGACGGGGAACGTTGAGCGGACGCCTATACCGTGAGGACATGGACGAGGTGCGTGCTCGCCTGACCACCTGGTGGAACGGAGGCGACATCGGCCGGCCCGTCATGCAGATCACCGCACGGCGCCCCGAGCCATTGCCGACCGTGGAAGCAATGCCCGCGCCGCAG
>DAOVRD010000139.1 GCA_030628375.1 Planctomycetota bacterium | reverse complement strand
GGAAACAGTGCGAATCGTACAGCTCACTGACGTTGAGCGAGTCGGCGGGCATCGGCTCGCCCTCGTTGTGAATGATGCCGTGTCCGCTCTCGAACACCTTGCCGCTGATGCGCTCCCCGGGTCTGACGGCCACATCGTCCGTTATCTCCACAGGCACTCCCACGGCGGCGCAGATTCTCAATTCGCGCGTGGCAGGATCGGCCAGCATGATCGAAGCCCGCTCGCAGTTCAGCAGCCAGGCCGCCTCATTCACCACGAAGTCGCATATCTCGTTCTCATCCAGCAACCCGCCAACGCGAGCGCCCATCTCGTAGAGGAAATTCAACTCCTCGTACCGGTCCGCCAGCTCCATCGCCAGGCTTGCCATATCCTCCTCAGCGGTGAACACCCGGCCGATGACCTCCGCAGCGGTCGTCGCCGCACTACTGCCCGCCGCGGATGCCTCCGTGCTGGTCACACTCCAGCCGGACCTCCTGCCCCCGACCCGCACCGGAAAGTAGGGCAGACCGGAACCCCGCCGGTCCCTTTCCGGCTGAAACTGGAGAGGAACCCCGCACACCACCGCCAGACGTTGCAGGACCTCCTCGTAGTCACTGGGGTCGAACTCGCTGCGCCGGTGTCCCTCAAATGTTCCTCTGTCCCACGGCAACCTTGCCACGCCCACCCCTTTTCAAAAAGAGAAGTCGCTCCAGCGACCCGCCAACCGGACCTCCGGCGGGTCGCCACGACAAACGGCCTAGACAGCCAGGTTCCCTAGATTATACAAGAGCATCGTGCGGATGGCCACATTTTCCTGGCGGTCGGGCCGCTTGAATTCCCTCCCATGGCGTCTCTGGCGCTCTTTTCCGTGTGAGATCGGCGATCCCACACCCCCAGCACTGGCATCAGGGCGCAGCCACGGGGTACAATAGTTGTCTTCGCCGCCCCCAGGTGGCCACGCCGAGAACCTGCCTTCTCCTTCAAGTGGCAAGGCGGATGGGCGAAACGTTCGGAAACGACACCAATCGCCGCATCGAGGGTGAGCCCCGGGATACCCGACCACGCGACGACCGACCCGGCCTAATGCGCATCGGGAAGCTGCTCGGGCCGCTTGAGATCAAACCATCGGAAGTCAAGACGCTTCGACCCGACCTGTTCAGCGAGGGGCACTTCGGCGTGTTCGACGCCCTGGTCCACGCGTGCCGCCAGCACGACGTTGACATCCAGTATCACTTCCACGAAGAGCTGCTCACCCATGTGATTGATTCCGTTGACGGCAGGAGAAACTGGTGGTACGCGGCCCGTTACCACGGAGGAGGGGACTGCGAAGAGCCGGCGCACAGAATGGACACTCATCCGCACAAGGACTGGACGAAGGTCGAGGTCTACCAGGTCTCCGAGCAACGAATCCAGGAACTCCATGCCGCCTTCAGAGCGGAGGTCGAGCGCCTGGAATCGAACCAGCACAAGGTGATCGTGCCGGAGGTGACCATCAGATCCCGGCTTCAGAATCTGAGATTCACTGACGTTGAGGTTAAAGCCCACGGTCTGCGAGAAGACATCTTCAAGCCCGGTGAGATCACGGGCGCCGACGTGATGGTCTCCCTGGCCGACAGGGGGGACATCTCCTTGAGGGCCACGTGGAAGGACCACGTCGGCAGGGCCCTCGCACAGGGCTATTTCTTCACCCGTTTCAACGACGAACAGGCCCACGGACGGGCGGGCTTCACATACGAGTTGGGCGAAAAGGCACTGGGCGGGAGACGCCAACGGCGCTTCGGGAACAACCACTTCCACATGACGTCGGACATCCGCATCATCGTTTCCCCGGAGTACGTGCGATGGCGCTGGACCGACCTGTCCGACCGGCGAAGACAACAACAACCGCGCCCGGCGCCCTGACAATGCGCCCGAGCGCCGCCAGGCAGGCACATCCGGAGCGACGACCATGGGATTAAACCCACAACAGAAGTACAGGATCATCGCAAGGAACATCGAGATGGTGCTTGCTGAGCATGGTTTTCTCCTGCTCCCCGAAGAATCGGCCAGCCTGATGCGCACGGTATCCTACGCCGTGCTCGGGGACCTCTTCACACTCTCGGTCGTCGCAATGGCAAATGCGCTGACGTGGTTTGCCGACGTCGAGGAGGCCCAACAGAAGATATCTAACCAGGCCCTCGCGACCGTCCTCGAACTGGCCCTCGAGCAAGAGAAGCTCGTGCGTGCCCGAAAGCCCGCCGAGCCGGAACACGACGCCAGAGTCTACAGGGCTGTGGAGCAAGTGATCGAAGGGTACCGTTCCGGGAAGCCGTCGCTGACCTGGCCGGAGTTGGCCGTCAACACGAGCCGTGCAGCAGCCGGCGCATTCAGGGAAGCCGAGGCGACCGGCCTCACACACAACGGCGCTTTGCTGCTCACCGGCTATGTGGTCGCAGCCATGACGGCCATGCCCTCTCTGAGCGCGGAACAATGGAAGCAGGACGTGCTTCGACGCGGCGACGAGCCCGCCCACTTCGGCGCAGGCCTGGAGGAAGCCCTGGCCCAACTCAAGCAGGCGGGCGTGGCTCCCTGGGCTTGATGGAGACCGGCGAGCAGGACTCCCTATGAAGCGCAGAAGATGTGGGGCAGGCGGACCCCTCCGGCCGGCCGGCGGCGGAGGTTATGCGAACGGCGCTTCGTCAGAACTCGAGTCCCTTCGTTGCGCGAACGCCTTGCTGGTGGCCGTGCTTGACGCATTCCATCCGGGTGATGGTGTCCGCCACGTCGGCGAACTGCTCCCAAGGACCCCTGCCCGTCAGAATGACGTGAACGCCCCATGCGCGGCCCTCGACGGCCTGCCTGACCTCACCTCCATCCAGCAGCCCCTTGGCAAGGGCAACCAGCACCTCGTCCAGGACCACCAGGCCATACTCCCCACCTGAAAGGGCTTGCCGAGCCATCTCCAGGGCCTCTCGCGCCTTCGCCACCCCTGCCGCGGCCTGCTCGTCCCCCTCCGGCAGAAAGCCCGTCCCGGTGAGCCGGATCTCCATCATGCCCGCCAGGTTCTTTGCGGCTTCATGCTCGCCGCACCGCCTGCGCTTGACGAACTGCACCACGAGCACCCTCATGCCCTGCCCGACGGCCCGCAACGCAGTGCCGAGCGCCGCCGTGGTCTTTCCCTTCCCGTCGCCCGTGAAGATGAGAACCCTGCCCTTCGGCGTGGACACGTCCTGCGTTTCTCTGTCTCCGTCCGTCATTTGACACTTCTCCCTCGCCGCTGAGCGTCACGCCCTCGGGTGGGCCTTCGCGTAGGTGGCCCTGAGCTGATCGTGAGAGAGGTGCGTGTAAATCTGTGTCGTGCTCAGGTTCTCGTGCCCGAGCAGTTCCTGCACCGCACGCAGATCCGCTCCGCTGCTCAACATGTGCGTGGCAAAACTGTGGCGCAGTGAGTGCGGGCTGAGGGCGGGGTTCAGGCCCGCCATGAGGGCGTACTTCCTCATGATCCTGCGGACGCTGCGCGCCGTCAGGCGGCGGCCGGCCCGGACGTTCACGAATAGGGCGTGCGGATCCAGTCGGGGCGGCCCCCCCCCACCGGCCCGCGCCAGGTAGTCCTTGATCGCCGCCGCAGCGCAGCGCCCGGCCGGGGCTATGCGTTCCTTCTTCCCCTTCCCCCGCACGCGCAGCATGCCGCTGGACAGATCAACGTCGTCATGGTCGAGCCCGACCAGTTCGCCCACGCGCAGCCCGGCCCCATAGAGAGTCTCGAGGATGGCCAGATCCCGTCTGCCCGCCCACGTGCTGACGTTCGGGGCCGCAAGCAGGCGTTCCACTTCCTTGACAGTCAGAAAAGTCGGCAGCTTCTGCTCGCGCCGCGGCGAGCGCAAGGCGGCCATGGGGTTGGCGTTCTTCACGCCTTGCTGCAGGAGGAACTTGTAGAAGGACCGGACCGCGGCCGTGCGACGGGCGAGCGTAGAGCGCGCCAGTCCCTTGGCCTGGAGCGTGGCCATGAATGCACGAACGTCCTGCACGGTGGCCTCAGCCAGCTTGCGACCGCGGCGCCCCAGGAACTCCGCGAACATGCCCAGGTCCGTCGCATATGCCCGCAAGGTGTTCGGCGAATACCCCTTCTCCACCACCAGCCGGTGCAGGAACTCGTCTATCAGCTCTGCCATGACGCGCCTCCTCTTCGATGTTAGCGAGCCGGCGCGCCGCAGAGCAAGGGAAACCGCAGCGCAGCCGGCGGCGGATGTCTGATGTCCTTGCAGGGCAGTGAATTACGGCAATCCGTCGGCAGCGGCGTGGCCATTATGGGCCGTCCGCAAAACGAGCGGGGACACTTGACAAGGTTCCGGCTAGCCGATACGTTGGCCGTTTCCACATCGGTGGAACTCGCAGGGGGTTTAGCGGGGCGCCGTGGCGATGAACATAGGCACTCTGGAAACGGGTCAACTTGTTACGGACGCAGTCTTTCTGGTGGCGGAGGCCAGATTGCTGGTGGACCGCCGCGGCCAGAACTACTACAACCTCACGCTCAATTGCGAGGGGGCGCGGCAGATAGACGGCAAGGTCTGGGCGGACAACCTGGCCGCGCCCATCAAGACCGGCGACGGCCTCGAAGTGCTCGCCAGAGTGGACGAATACCAGGGCAAGAAGCAGCTCAACATCCAGCGTTACACCATCCTGTCGCCGGAGAAGCACGACCTGTCCGGTTTCGTGCGAAGGACCGACATAGACGTGGACCAGGCCTTTGAGACGCTCTTCAACTGGCAGCGGGACGAGTTCTCAAACCCCTGGCTGAAATGTCTCAGCGCGGAGTTCTACAGCAACGCGTCCTTCGCCGCTCAGTTCAAAGAGAGCCCCGCAGCCAGCCGCCATCACCACAACTACACAGGCGGACTGATCGAACACACCCTGGAGGTGTGGAACCTGGCGGACGGCATCAGCAAGATCCGCAACGGGGGCTTCGACAGGGAACTGCTGCTGTGCGGTGCAGCCCTCCACGACGTGGGCAAGGTGAAGACTTACCGTCTCGTGGCCGGCATCAGCGAGCGGACCGAGGTAGGAGCACTCCTCGAACACGTTTTCATCAGCGGCTCAATGGTCAGCAACCTCTGGGACAACGTCGTCAGGCCGCAGGTGTCCGGCGACGACGCCGGCAAAGCCGCACGCCTGAAGGCCCTGCTCCTGCACATCATCCTGAGCCATCATGGCATGATGGAATGGGGTTCGCCCGTGATCCCCTGCACGCCCGAAGCCATCCTCGTCCACTACTGCGACATACTCAGCGCGACGCTGCACAGCTCCTTCAACGCCATCGAGCAGACGCAGGACGGCCAGCGCTGGACCGACACCGTCTACATCATGGACCGGCCGAGGCGCCTTTTCGTTACGCCGGAAGACGAGGAGTAGATGACCCCCTGAGGCGGTATTGCGTACGTGTCGGGTGGCAATTGTGCGTCCGCCACGCTGGTGGGCGCGATCGGCTCTCGTAGGAGCCCGGGCCGGCTGGCGGGTTCTTCGCACCTGGCAAAGGGACGGATCCGACCCATGGACGAGCTAAGGGAAGTATTCAAGGACCCCGGATCGGCCTACCGCGGAAAGCCTTTCTGGGCCTGGAACGGCAAGCTGGAGGCGGAAGAGTTGAGGCGCCAGATACGCGTCATGCACCGCATGGGCCTCGGCGGTTTCTTCATGCACTCCCGCGTCGGGCTGGCCACGCCATACCTGTCCGACGAGTGGTTCGAGATGGTGGAGGCCTGCATTGACGAGGCCCGCAAGCTGGGCATGGAGGCCTGGCTCTACGACGAGGACAGATGGCCCTCGGGAGCGGCCGGCGGACTGGTGACCAAGGATCCGCGCTACCAGCACAAGCGCCTGCAAATGGTGATCTGCGATCCGGCCGAGGCGGAGTTCAGCCAGGAACCGCTCGCCCTGTTCTCGGCGCGAATTGACGGCCATCTCGCAACGGACGTCCGCAGACTCGGCGTAGACTGGGACGGCAAGGTATCCCCGGCGGATGCGCAGGTGCTCGCCTTCTTCGTTGCGCCCGATGAGCCGAGTTCCTGGCACAACGACGCGACGTATCTGGACACGATGAGCCACGAAGCAGTGCGCAGGTTCATCGAGGTGACCCACGAGGCCTACAAACAGCGGGTCGGCGAGCACTTCGGCTCCCTCGTGCCGGGCGTGTTCACTGACGAGCCGAACTGCGGCAACATCTTCCAGAGGGGACGTTTCGAGGGCCGGCAGGCGGTGGAAGTGCCCTGGACGCCCGAACTGCCCCGGCACTTCAAGGAGCGCTACGGATACGACATCCTCGACCACCTGCCGCACATCTTCTTCGTCGTGGACGGCCAGCAGGTCTCCAAAGCCCGCTATCACTACCACGACTGCAAAACGTTCCTGTTCGTGGACGCTTTCGCGCGACAGGTGGGCGAGTGGTGCGGCCGGAACAACCTGATGCTCACCGGCCACGTCCTGGCAGAAGAGACCCTGCGTCGCCAGACCAGTGTGGTGGGCTCTGCGATGCGGTTCTACGAGCACATGCAGGCCCCGGGCATTGACATCCTCATGGACCGCAAGCCCGAGTACAGCACGGCCAAGCAATGCTCCAGCGTGCTGCACCAGACGGGGCGGCGCTGGCTGCTGTCGGAGCTGTACGGGTGCACCGGCTGGGATTTCCCCTTTGAAGGCCATAAGGCCATCGGCGACTGGCAGGCCGCATTGGGCATCAACCTGCGCTGCCAACACCTGTACTGGTACACCATGGCCGGCCAGGCCAAGCGCGATTACCCCGCCTCCATAGCGCATCAGTCGCCCTGGTGGGCGCACTACGGCAAGGTGGAGGACTACTTCGCCCGCGTAGGCGCCGCGATGAGCCGGGGACAGGCCGTGCGCAGGCTGCTCTTCATCCATCCGGTGGAGAGCGTGTGGGCACGCGCCAGCATTGGGTGGCGCGAGGACGAGAAGCTGGAGCGTCTGGACGAGCAGTTCGACCTACTGCTGCTCTGGCTGCTGGACGGCCACGTGGACTTCGACTACGCGGACGAGGAGATGCTGTCCCGACTTGGCGCCATCCGGTCGGCGGGGCCCGTTGACAAGGAGTCGGGCCCCGTCCTCAGCGTGGGTCAGGCCGATTACACGGTCGTGCTCGTGCCGCCGGCGGACACCCTCCGGGCTACCACCCTGGACCGGCTTAAGGAGTTCAAGGAGGCCGGCGGCACCGTCGTCTTCTGCGAACCCCTGCCCGCCTACGTTGAGGCGGAGAGCAGCGACCGGGCGGCTGAGTTCGCACAAGACTGCAACTGCGTTGCTTTCGAGCCGGATGCGATCCTGTCCGCAGTGGAGGAGGCCCGCGTCCTGAGCATCGCGGACGAGTCCGGCGGCGAAAAGTCCAACGTCCTCTACCTGCTGCACCGGGAAGGGGACGAACTGCGCCTGTTCATGTGCAACACCGATCGGCAGAACGCAACCGGCCCGCTGACCGTCCGGGTGCTTGCCCAGGGGAACGTGCAGCTCTGGGACGCCGAGAGCGGAGGGCGATACGCCACGGACAGCGAGCAAGCGGACGGATGGGTCCGCTTCTGCACGTCCATGTCGCCCGCCGGCAGCCGCCTGTTCGTCATTACTGCGGAGGCGGAGGACCTGCCTCCCGCCCAGCAGCCCGGGGAAGTGCGCTCGGTAGAACTGGCAGCGGCCGAGTGGACGAGCGAACTGACCGACTTCAACGTCCTGGTGCTCGACATGCCCGAGTATAAGGTGGGCGGCGCCGACTGGAGCGGCCCCCTGGAGATACTGAGGGCCGACACCGAGATCCGCACGGCCATCGGGCTGCCCACGCGCGGCGGCGCAATGGTGCAGCCCTGGGCCAGAGAGAAGAAGCAGGGACCGACCGGACACGTGGCGCTGCGGTACCGGTTCCAGGTTGACCAGGTCCCGCACGGGCCGATCTTCCTTGCGGTCGAGAACCCGCGTTACTTCGAGATCGGGCTGAACGGCAACCCAGTCCCCACCGACGGCGAATGCGACTGGTGGGTGGACCCGGCCATCCGGCTGCTGCCGCTGGACGAAGCCGCCCTCGTTCCCGGCGAGAACACGCTGCTCCTGAGCGGCACGATGGATGACGACTGCAACCTGGAGATATGCTACCTGCTGGGGGATTTCGCCGTGGCCGTTGACGGCGACAAGACCCGGATCACCGGAGCGCTGCCGCCCGTAACGTTCGGCGACTGGACCGCGCAGGGCATGCCGTTCTACAGCGGCTCAGTCGTTTTCCGCACGCCGATGAACGTCGAGCTGGCCGACGGCGAGCGCCTGTTTGTGGAGGTCCCGGAGTTCGCGGGCGCGTGTGTGCGGGTGCTGGTGGACGGCCAGGAAGCAGGCGTCATTGGCTGGCAGCCCCACGAGGTCGAGGTGACCCGGCAGGTCGCGGGCAAGCGCGAGGCCGAACTGGCCGTGGAAGTCATCGCGCACCGGCACAACGCCTTCGGGCCGCTGCATCACGTGCCGACGCGACCGCAGTGGGTGGGGCCGGGCCAGTTTGTCACCAGCGGCGAGTACTGGCAGGACGCATACAGCCTTGTGCCGGTCGGCTGCATGGTGTCGCCGCGCCTGAGCATCAGGCCGTGCTGAGAAGGGAGAGACTCAGGGCGCCTGCCGCGCCGGGTCGCTCTCCTCACCGTCTATGAGTGCGCGCCAGCGTCGTTCCGCATCGGACACGTCGGTCGGTTCGCCGCCGTTGCGGAAGGTGACCGTCTGGCCGGCGGCGATTCTCCTCGTCTGTGTCCCGACCTTGGCCAGGACCTCCCCCTCGAACACGGTGACAGCCAGAGTGTCCTCATCGGGGCAAGTGAACTCCGCTCGCGCTCTCGCGAGCACGGCCCGGGCCGGCGCGGCATGGAGCGAGAACTCGCTGCCGGGATTGCGGCTGACCACCAGACTCTGGCCCACGAAGAGCCTGACGTTCGCCGGACCGTTCACCTGCATCCGCGCGCTGCCAGCCAGATATATTTCCGGACCGTCCCGCCCCCCGAGGACGATTCTGGCGGAGCCATCCTTGCCGGTACGACACATCGCGCCGCGACGCAGCCCCGTGACCTGCCCGGCGCTGAACTGCCGTCCTCCGACTTCCGCCGCGCCTTCAAGCACATGGAACTGCGCCACCGGCCAGAAGGAATACCAGCTCACGAAAACCCCGCCCACAAGCGCCACCAGGCCGGTGAACTTGAAGAAGCCCACCAGCGTCGCGCGGCTCGGCGCGGCCAGCAATCCCCCCAGGTCGTACAGAACTATCAGCGTTACGGCCATCAGGATCTGCGTCAGCGGATCGGGCGGCGTCAGGAACGCGCCGATAACGAACGCCCCCAGTATCACAGGCTTGCGGTTCTTCTGGAGGCCCTGGACGTCGACCACGCCCCAGCGGACCAGGTAGTAAACGACAACCGGCGTCTGGAAGGCAATGCCCAGCGCAAAGGTGAGCACGAAGAACATGGACAGATACGCGCCGACCATGAGGACCGGCTCCGTGGCGGCGCCGGAAAGCCTGAGCAGGTAACGCAATGCAACCGGCACAAAGACGAAATAGCCGAAGCAAACCCCGGCGGCGAAGCAGACCATGCAAGCTGCACCCAGCTTCACGGCCTTGTACCGCTCGCGCGGAAAGAGGCCCGGCGCAATGAAAGCCCACGTCTGATAGATGATCACGGGCGCCGTCACCACCAGGGAGGCCACGACGCAGGCCTTCAACTGAGCGACCACCGGTTCCAGGTAACTCCTGAACTTCAGCGTCGTGTCCAGCTCAAAGGCCCGCATCGCACTCACGTGCGGCCCCACCAGGATGGCCATCAACCTCTCGCGGAACACCCAGCAGAGGATGAAAGTTCCGGCGAGCGCAAGCAGACACTTGATGAGCCGCGAGCGAAGCTCCTCCAGGTGAGCCCCCAGAGGCATGACGGCGATCTCAACCGCATCCGTGCTTTTGGGTGACGTGCGTTTTGCACTCATAAGGTCGAAGCCCGGACAAGAACACGACTTCGGACAGGCCACTCATTATACTGCCCGGCCTGCGAACCGCAAACAAGGCGGGCCTCCGTCCAGGGTCATTCAATTGTCGGCGGGTTTCTCCGATAACTCCTTGTAGAGGCTACTCAAGCAAGGAGGTATCGCACGATGGGTGAGGCGCAGGGCGGACAGTTCGAGCG
>DAOVRD010000026.1 GCA_030628375.1 Planctomycetota bacterium | reverse complement strand
CGGCAGTGATGCCACCCAGTAACTGACAGCGCTGTGGCGCAAGCCATGGGTGCGTCGCAAACCTCACTCCTCGCCGAGCAGGTTCGCACTGAGGAACTCGAAGACCTCCGGCACGTTGCCATCGACCGCCACCAAGTCAGCCAAGCGATCTGACCCAATCCGGTCCATGAAGGCCTGCATGCGGCGGATCATACGCACGTTGGCTGTGAACGCCTCGATGGGACCAAAATGCTTGGCGCTGATGTCGGCGCTGATATAGCCGTCGTAGCCCACCTTCTCCAGCACCAGGAGCAACTCCAACCAGTGCCATAGGTGCACGCTGCCGCTTATCATGTCCCAGTCGCCGCCGTCACCCGTGTTGTCACCGCTGTGGAGGTAGAACAGGCGCCCCTTGGCGGCGAGCAATGCGGCAGATTCTGCCGGCGACTCGCCGGCGGCAACGGCATGGCCCACATCGAGGTTCGCTCCGAAGTTCGACAGACCCACCTCCGCCGCCACGTGCAGCATCTTACCCACGTTCTCCAACAGCACATGCGCGTGCGGCTCGTGGGGCTGGTACTCCAGGCAGAGGCGCACGTCGCTGCGATGCGCGGCAGCCAGACGGGCGCTATCAATGAAGCGTTCCCACGCGCTGGCGTAGTCGATCTGGAACGGGTAATCATAGGCGTCAGCCAGTGGACAGGTCGTGCAGATGGCCGCTCCGAACTCGGCGGCCGTGTCCATACCGGCACGGAGCCGATCGATGCAGCGGCTGCGGGCTACGGGGTCGGCCGCGCTGAGAGCGCCGTGACGCCAGTGCTCGGCGTCCTTGGTCTCCACGTTCACGGCGCTGAGAAGCAGACCATAGTTCTTCAGCAACGCGGCGGTGCGGTTCGGCTCCGCGAAGTCCGCCGGGAACTTGAGCTCCACGCCGTCGAGCCCCGGCACTTGCGCGACCAGCTCGAGCTTCTGTTCCAGTGTGCGTTCAGGACCGAACTGGGTGTAGCGACTCCGGTTCGGCCCGAAGAAGGCAGCGTTGGCAGCGAGCTTCCATGCAGGCACAGCAACCACCTCCAGAGCGGGGGAAGGCACGGCGAGTCCACTATACCGCCCGAAGCCCGATGCGGCAACTGGAAGGGCACTGGCATGACCAGGGCGTTCGGTGCCCCCTTCCGCCTTGGGACGGCGGGGGCCCTCGCGGCGCTGCCGGATCTGTCTGTTAGAGGCGCTGGCCAGATTGCTGCGCGCAGCAGATGCGAGACGCGCGTCACGGACGCCTCAGCCGGTTCACTGCCGGCCGCCTCCCGGTAGAATCATGGCGGCTCAGGGCAGCCCTGTCCGTCCGCGCGGGGGACGCGGACATCCGCACAGGATTAGAGGGCATCGGCGATGGAGCCGGACCGGCCCACGCACGAGGCCACGCGTATCCTGGAGGCGATCCAAGGAGGCTACCTTAAGGCCACCGGCGAGCTGCTGCCGATCGTCCACGACTAGCTGTCCCACGGCCCGTCTGTTCTCACGCCCGATGGTCCTGAGAGCCGACTCGATCTCAGCCACCGCCTGTTCCTCCAGCGATGCGGCCTCACGCAGCACGCATGCTTGGCAGTGGCGATGCTCGCGCGTCCAGCCGCCGATCCGCTCCAGGTCCCAAGGGAACATCATCCACGGCTCGGGCAGATCCTCCCGCTTCTCGCGCAGTAAGTCCACAACCTGCTGGTAGAGCGCGGCGGCGCGGCTGACGTGCTCGGCCGCCTTGCCCTCAAGCCCGTCCGCGACGGGCGCCAGGAACTTCGCAGCGGCCGCACGGGCGGTGTCCAGACAGCAGTAGGCGTAGAAGGAGGGGACGGAGCCGGCCTTCAGGAACGAGTACTGGGACAACAAGAAGGACGGCATCTACGTGGACATCGTGTCCGGCGAGCCGCTCTTCTCCTCACTCGACCAGTACGAGTCAGGGACGGGCTGGCCGAGCTTCACGAAGCCCCTGGAGCCGGACAACATCGTGACGAAGCCCGACCGCAAGCTCTTCCGGCTCCGCACGGAGGTGCGCAGCAAGCGCGCCGATTCGCACCTGGGGCACGTCTTCGAGGACGGGCCGCCGCCGACCGGCCTTCGCTACTGCATGAACTCCGCGGCCCTGCATTTTCATCCCGCCGGCCGACCTGGAGAAGGAGGGCTACGGCCAGTACGCGGAGTTGTTCGAGCGAGACTGGAGCGGCCGGCGTCTGCATGGCGGACCGCATGAATGGCGGCAGGAGCCCTGCACGCCCTGCTACGCACCGCCAGTGATCTGCCGCACGCGGTCGAAGAAGGCCCGCTTGACGGGTGTGTTGATGCCCCAGTTGACGGGCAGCGTCTGGTAGCCGCTCAGGTCCTCGAAGCGTGTCTCGCGACCGCGCACCGTCCAGTCGGTCAGGTCGCGATAGTCGCTCCCGTAGCCCTGGCAGTAGAACCCCCAGGAGCAGCCCTCCGCCACCGCCGCTTCGAGGTTGTCCACGAACACGGAGTCCTCATTGACGACGATGGGGCGCGGACGCTGCCGGTAGCCGTCCGTCTCCTTCAGCCGCCGCAGCTTGGCGGCGAGTTCCCCGGGCGTGCAGCCGTTACCGTGCGGCATGGAGAAGTCCTCCACTTCCAGCCAGCGCCCCTGCGGCAGGTCCGCACCGCCGCCCGTGCTGGAACCGACCAGCAGGCGGCCCCCGTCGCGCGTAACGCCCTGCACCAGCTGGATGAACTCGTGGATGTTGGCCGGCTCCATCGCCGGGCGGTGCCACCAGGTCGCCGACTCGTTGGCCACGTCGACGAGGATGTTGCGGTGGCCGGTCTGCAAGAGCCATTCGGTGACGCGTTGCGTGATCGCGCGCAGCACGTCGTCGTCGGGGATGCGCCCCACCTGCTTCCAGTAGAAGTAGTTGACGATCACGACCATGCCCGCTTGGTCGGCTGCGGCGAGCACGCGGGCGAGCCTGTCGAAGTAGGGCTGCCGGAAGGAACCGTCGGGCTCGTAGGCGGAGCAGACGTAGTTGTCGTAGACCTCGGGCCGAAAGACCGCGCCGCCGCCCTGCAGGCCGACCGTCACCGCCAGGAGGCCGTGGGCGCGGTACTCGGGCAGGTGCGCGCAGAATTCGTCGGTGTTGCGGTCGGGGTCCCACTCGCCCGTGTCAGGGTATGCCCAGACGGCGCGCGTCTCCGGGCAGGCGTCGTCGAAGATCGCCTGGATCATCCGGGAGTTCAGGAGCAGGCCCTCGACGGGCTTGCCCCTATGCGTGACGCCTTCGTAGGTGGGCCGGCCATTGATGAGGAATTTCGTGCCGTCGGTACCGATCTCGGTGGCCATGCGTGTGCTCGCGATCTTGCTTCGGGTTACGCCAGCGCCGCGAAAACGCGGCCCAGAATGCCGGCGTCGTTTTCCCGCTGGTCCTCGTAGACGCCGGGGCTCTGAACGACAATGAGGTCGAGGCTTGGGCAGACCCAGACGTGGATCCGGCCCGCGCCGCTCGCGGCGAACGAGTCGCGCGGCAGCGACGACCAGAGCAGGCCGTGCTCGTTCGTCCAGAACCCGTAGCCGTAGCAGAGCGCCTCCCCCTCGAAGCGCTCCCCGGCCGCCGAACAGTTCCCTTCGCGGATGTCGGGCGCAGTCCGGACGGCCTGGCGCATCCATTCCTCGGGCACAACCTGCCGGTCGCCCCAGCGCCCCAAGTGCAGCCAGAGCAGACCCAGCCGCGCCAGGTCGTCGAGGCCCGCCTGAAGCTGCAGGTAGTTGCCGAAGATGCCGATGAGGGCGTCCGGCTCATGGGGGAAGTTCGTGTAGCGGTAGCTCCAGGACGCCCCGATGGGATCGCGGATCTTCTGCTCCGCCAGCGCGCCCGGCCCCGTCAGCCGCTCAGGCGCAGCGCTGTCGTAGAGGCCGTACGTCTTCGCGATGGCGTGGCAGAGGACGTTCATGCCGAAGGTCTGGTAGTGGAAGGTCGATCCGGGCGTTTCGCCGGTCTTCATGTAGCCGGACGTGTTGCTGATGAGCTGCCGGAACGTGATGCCGCGATCCTCCGGCTTCGCATGGCGACCCGGCTTGGGGCCGTGACCTTCTGGCACCTCCATCATCTCGGGGTAGTAGTCGACCACGGGGTCGTCGGCGCTGGCGATCTTGCCCTCCTCGACGGCGATGGCCAGCATGCAGGAGAAGACGGACTTGCCGGCCGAAGCCATATGGCGATGCTCCGACGGCTCCATCCCCTCGCACCACTGGGCGATCACGTTTCCATGCCGCACAACGGCGACCCGATAGGGGGCCTCACCGGCCGCGTCTGCCAGCCATGCACCTGCCTCGGACAGCCTTCCGGCATCGAATCCCGCTTCGTGGGGCTCGGCCTGCAGCCACTGTGCGCCCGGCGAAGGAAAGCCTGCGAACTCATTCTGTGCAGAACCTGCCACGTCACATCTCCTCTAAGGCAAAGGACGCCACCATCGTGGGACGCCGGGAGGATGCTATTCCAGCCGGCCCCCCGTGTCAACCACCGCCTGCTGAAAGCAGGCGGCTTGGGTTGCGGCTGAAAGCCGCCCCTTGCGGCTCGAAGCCGCCTGGAAGTCCTCGCGCCCCAGGCGCGCTAAAGCCCCTCCGGCGCATCTTCCCCTTCGATACGGAATCCCTCCTCGTGGGGCTGCTCGTCATGCCCCTCTATGTACGTGCGGATCATCTCGTCCGTCACGTTCCCCACCAACACACAGTAATACCCCCGCGCCCACAAATGCCGTCCCCAGTACCTCTTACGCAGGTGCGGATACTCCATCTGAAGCGTCTGCGACGTCTCCCCCTTCAGACACTGCATCAGCTTGCTCACCGACAGCCGCGCCGGCACAGACAGCAGCACGTGCACGTGGTTCGCCGCCACATGCCCACGCAGGATCCTCACGTCATTGCGCTCGCACACCTGGCAGACCAGCTGCCGCAGCCGCTCCGCCACATCACCCAGCAGAACCCGATACCGGTACTTCGTCACCCAGCAGACGTGCACCTGGATCTCGAATACCGTATGAGCGTCCCGGCGTCGATCCCGCATGGCGGCCTCCCATCGTCGGCCGCCATGCTAGTACTGGAAGCCTTCGCCTGCAAGGCGAGGGCTTGAACCCACCCACCGCCGAGACTGTCAAGACCCTTTTTCTATCGAATGTGGCGACCTGGGTTCGGGATGGGACACGAGATGGCGGCGCCGAGTTCTTGCACCAATCCTTGCACTACCTGTAGGCGTGCGTAGTCACTTCCTGCCAGTTCCTCACACGCGGTAGCAACGGCGCAACAGGCGACGTTCGGCCCGGGGAGTCAGAAACGACGCGGGGTAGCCGGAGAGGGGCGCCGGGCACTTCATCCAGAGTTTCATCCGCTGTTTCACCCAGATCTTCCCCAAACGCTGTCCACTGCTGACACCTCCTGACACACCATGGCACAGCGGGCGAGAGAAGGGGGCTGCCGCGGCGATCAGAAGTCTAGGCCCGTGGCAACGATAGGGCACCGCTGACACGTCCTGGCACAGAATGGCATGGAGTGGGCGAGGGGATTCGAACCCCCGACGTTCAGCTTGGGAAGCTGACATCCTGCCACTGGGGTAAGACGCTTCCGTACCCCACCAGCAGCCCCGACTGGCCTCGGTGACCGGCGGATTGCTTATCCGCGGGTCCCTGATCTATCTGGTCGCCAGTAGGGGAGAGGAAGGTTGGCCTGCTCACGCTCCGGCTGCGTCGTCCAGGCGCCCTGATCGGCAGCGTGTCCAGGCGGTGATAGAGGCCCGCTCGGAACCCCTCCTTCCGGATGAGGCGCGGCCGGTCACGGAAAAACAGCCGATGATCATACTGCGGCGATTCTGCGGCGAAAAAATCCTGGAACCAGGGGTGTTTTCCCCTTAGGTATTGTGCTGCAAGGAGTTACGACTCTCAGTCAAACGGTTTAGGAAACCGCCGCGATATCCACTTCGCTACGGGCGCTTATCCCAGTCCCAGTCCCGAGTGTGCTCTGCGAGCTCCTCCCGAGAACTGCGTTGACGTTCAGCCTCGAAGTATGTGCCCAAGACCGGTCGCTGTCAAGTCTCCTCATTGAGTGCAACTGCTCACGGTCGTGTAGGTCGTCCGCCAGAATCGCTCATGGTACCCTTCTGAAGCCGTCTGGAGACGCGATGGCTGATGCTTGAGCAGTCACTCGCCAGTTGCCGTCATGTGACCACCGACCCAACTGCGAACACCGACAAGTCAAGACGCTTCTGCTGGCGTCCTTCTGATTGGCGTTGAAGGCCGCGCGCATGCTGATGAAGACCTATGCCGGCCGCGTTCTCCCACGTTCGATTCATGGCCACGGCCTTCAGACGTGCAGGACGATCTCCGCCGTTAGCTCGAACCGCTCGTTCGACACAAGGAGCACGACTAGCTACGACAGGCGCACAGCAGTTCCCCCGCGCGTGGTATAATGGAAACAAGAAGAGGGGACGCGTTTTCGGAACATAGCGCGTCCGCTCGAAACTCGCCGCTTGCGTGAGATGAGAGACCGCAAAGAAGGTTGCCAATGTCGCGCCAATATGCACTTTTGCTTGTTGCCATGATGTGTTGGTGGCTGCTCTGTGCGCCAGCGGTTCGATGCAGCTCGCTGGCGCGTTCTTCACGAGCTGCCGAGCAAAAGCACAATGCCGCAGGGCGCGAAAGCTCCGAAGCTGCTGGTAGGAAGGCCGATAGCATTTGCATAACAGTCCTTTACGACAACAACCCGTATGACGGGCGTCTGAAAACTGCCTGGGGATTCTCATGCCTCATTGAGGGACTGGGAAAGACCATCCTGTTTGATACAGGCGCCGACAGCGGCATGCTGCTCTCGAACATGAGCCGGCTGGGCATCAGCCCGAAGAGTGTCGACGTGGTGCTCATCTCACACATCCACTATGACCATTTCGGCGGCCTGGAAGGATTCCTCAACCAGAATAACGCCGTGACGGTCTACCTGCCGAAGTCCTTCCCGGAACGGATGAAGGACGTCGTCAGGGGTGCCGGTGCGGAACTGGTCGAGGTTGCCAAGCCGCTCAAGGTGTGCGACTGTGCCTATTCGACTGGCGAACTCGGCCGGGGACTGAAAGAGCAATCCCTTGTAATTCGCACGAGCAAGGGCCTGATCGTTGTCACAGGCTGCGCTCACCCCGGGGTCGTAAACGTGGTCCAAAAGGCCAAAGAGCTTTGCAAGGACAACGTGTATCTCGTTCTCGGAGGGTTTCATCTTTGCGGATTAGGGCCGTCGGAGATCGGGCGCGTCCTGCGTGGAGTCAAGAGCGAGGGGGTCACCCTGGCAGCACCATGCCACTGTTCCGGGGATCTGGCGCGGCGCGAGTTCGAAAAAGCCTACGGGAAGGACTTCATTCCGCTCGGTGCCGGCTTCCGACTGGAGGTAAGCAGAATCAAGAAGGGAATCTGCGTCTACGCAGGGACGGGAGCAAAAAGAGCACGCGACGTCGAAGCCGCGTTGGATAGGCTGGCTATCCCCTATGAAGAATTGGACGAACATGCGGTCCGGAATGCGGGCCTGAAGGCTTGCTCGGTGCTGGTTATGCCGGGCGGCCACACAAACAAGATGGTTGACGCTCTGGGCAGCGACTGCCTTGAACGGATCAGGAAATTCGTCCTTGCTGGCGGGGGGTACGTCGGCATCTGCGCCGGGGCTTACATGGCGGCCGAAAGGGTCGAAGTCCCGGGGCGCCCGGCAGGATTGGCTATAATCGCTGTAACGAACCACCGGAAGGCAGGCAGGGGAATCAAAAACATCACTATCACACAGCCCAACCACCCCCTGAGTACAGGTTGCCAGAAAAACGTGAGGATATGGTACGAGAACGGGCCGACCATTGAGCCGGAAGGCAATGTCGAGACCGTTGCCCTCTATGAAGACGGGGGTGCAGCGGTCGTGTCGTCCACTTATGGCAGGGGCACGGTCGTCATCTTCAGCCCGCATCCGGAGGGAAGCATCGAAGCCGGCGTAACCCCCGAGAACCTGGGAACTCTGGACTTGTTCCGAAACGCCATCGCTTTCGCTTCTCGTGACCAAAGGTGATAGCCTCGTTCGCCTCCGAAGCCCGAGGTGTTCAGCGGCACTATCCCGGTGGTTCTTGGGTGTTAGAGCGCGCCCAGAGAAGTAACATTCGAGCGTGCGAGCTAAGCGCCAGCGTGACGTGTAAGAGTGCAAAGACTGATTTGTGGAGCGGATGTGCCCATGAAGATAGCAGTGCCGGCCGTCGCGCCGGACCTCGACGCTCAGGTTGACAGAAGGCTGGGAACCTGCGCCTTCCTGCTGATTGTAGACGCCGAAACGATGGCGTTTGAAGCGCTCCCAGGGTCTTCGTCGGGCTCGGCCAGAGGCGTGGCCATGGTAGTGACCGCTTTGCAGAGAGAGGTGGATGTGATATTAGCGGGATACCTGTCCCCTCGGCTCGCGACGACCCTACGGGAGAACGGTGTGGAAGTCGTTACGGGCGCAACAGGCACCGTCCGGACCGCGATCAGCACCTACCTGAACGCGGGGCAACGCGAACGTGAGGAATCTGTCGGGCCGAGCCACATCGTCTCAGCTCTCAGCAGGTCCCTGCACCAGCTTACCGTGATGCTCCCAACATTAGTGGGAGTAATGTTGCTCATAGGGCTTTTCAAAACATTTGTTTCGAAGGAAGTGCTCGCCTCACTCTTTTCGGGCAACGTCGTTACCGACACACTCTGGGGGGCATGTTTTGGCAGCATACTGGCAGGCAACGCGGTCAACAGCTACGTGATAGGCAAGGGGCTTCTTGACACAGGTGTGGGCCTGGCGGGCGTCACGGCGTTCATCTTCACCTGGGTCAGCGTAGGTCTGGTCCAACTGCCTGTGGAAATATCGGCTCTGGGGGCCCGCTTCGCCATCGCAAGGACGGTGGTGGCGTTCGCTCTTTCGATCCCGGTTGCTCTTTGCACCGCCTATTTGGTCGGGTCAGTCACGTGAGGAAATCGGAACGGCAGGATCACAGCAAAAAAACCGCGACTATCAGGCGGCTGGTGCGCCTGGTAGCATTCCCGTCAGCCGTCGTGCTCGCCTATGCCTTTCTATGCCTGCTCAGTCCCGCCAACGGCCTTAAGGCGCTGAAAGCAACCTGCCACGTCTGCCGTCAGATAGCACCGGCCCTGTGTATCGCCTTTGCAGTAATGGTCATATTGAACGTGTTGGTCAAACCCACTCACGTAAAGCGTCTCCTGGGCAAAGCGACAAAAGCGAGAGGCGTGGTCCTTTCGACAGCCGGCGGCATCCTGTCCATGGGACCGATCTACGCCTGGTATCCGCTGTTGAAAGAGCTTCGGGCAAAAGGCGCCTCTGACTTTCACATCGCGAACTTCCTCTGCTGCCGCGCGGTAAAGCCCCCGCTACTGCCATTCGTGGTAGCGTACTTCGGCTGGTTCTTCACCATCGTGCTGACAGTGCTTATGGTGGCGAGCTCACTGCTCGTCGCCTCGATTGTGAACCATGCAAATCGGAATCCTGGGGACTGAATCACTCGGCGTCCGCGGGCTTTGCTGCGTCGTAAAGACCGATGGTCGCACAATCGTCTTTGATTCAGGTCTGGCCCTCGGCTACAGGCGGAGCGGCCTGCTGCCCCATCCGGCTCAGGTCGCCGTCGGCGAGCAGGTTCGTCAAACGATCGTAGCCGCCCTCCAGGATGCAACAGACGTAATAATAAGCCATTTCCACGGCGACCACATGCCCCATTCCCCGATGCCAATCCGTATCAGTTGAAAGTGCTCTGTAGAAAGCCTCTTCTGGGTAGCCCCTGGCGTCTCGCCGGGGGCGCGATGAGTCCCCCAGCGCCGGGCGAGACGCCCGGCCTACCCGGGAGAAAGGGCCGGAAGCACATCGTTTCTGCAGAGCAAGTTGAAAGTTGAGCTGGTCAAGGATTTGCTGCATTCCGTTGGCTTGTGGACGAAAAGGGCCGAAGGCGAATCGGAACATATCAGGCTCAGGGCGGAGAGCGTTTGCAGGCTGGTGGGAAAGCCCATGCCTGATCTTGCGGGGCAGACACACGGACCTCCCACTTTTTCGGAGCCCGTGCCCCACGGGGAGATGGGCGGTCGCCTGGGTGCCGTGATGATGACGCGCGTCGAGGGCGGAAAAGACGTGTTCGTCCATGCCTCTGACATCCAACTTCTGGGCGACAGGGCCGTGGGGCAAATCTTACGTTGGCATTCCGAGACATCTGATCTGCATTATGGGCGCCTGAACACGCGGCCGCACACTCACGGCAGCAAAGGCATCAGAGTCCGTGGGTGTTTGGAGGCGACCGTTCCCACCTCATCGGCTGACTACACCAAAGCCGGTTCTCCGCGGCTCCTTGGGGTTCCGTCGCGGGCTTAATCGCTCCTTGGTCCGAATAGTTTCGTGCCGACCCTGACCATATTGCTGCCTTCCTCGATGGCCACCTGATAACTGTTGCTCATGTCCATGGACAGACAGCGCATGTCCACACGCTGCAAGTCCGCCGAGGCCAGTCGCTCGAGCAATCCTCTGGTCAAACGGAAATAAGGCCTGGCATCCTCCGGGTTGCCGAAACGAGGTCCCATGGTCATTAACCCTTGGACGTGGATATTCTCCAGTTCCGCGATCTGGCGCACAAGGCTTTCTGCTTCGTCAGGCCGAACGCCTGTCTTGCTCGATTCCTCGCCGCTGTTGATCTCCACCAACACCGGCATGATCTTGCCGGCCGCTGCGCAATGACGGTCCACCGTGCGCGCAATGCGCAAGGAATCTATGGTTTCAATCATGTCGAAGAGTGCCACTGCCTTCTTGGCCTTGTTTCGCTGTAAGTGACCGATCAAGTGCCAGCGCACCGGAGGGTCCCTTTGGGACTCCCACTGGGCCAGGGTCTGCCGCATTGCCTCGGCCTGCTGCACGTAATTGTGCCCGATAGCTGTGAGGCCCGCCTCGACTGCTGCCCGCACCTCATCTGGAGTCCGCATCTTCGCGGCACCGACCAGAAGAACTCCCTGAGGTAGGGATGTAAGAAGCTCCTTCACTCGCTCAGCTATCGTTTGCCCGATCATGACTCAGCGTTGCTCCCACTCAATTGTCCAGATCGTTACGAGAGCCAGCCTTTCCACGGGCTGGACACGTTCTGCAAGCACAGTCACTGGTAAATACAACTTTGTGCCCTGACGGCGTTGATGGTTTGGCGGCCGCTTTGTCCCCTTTGATCCGCCCCCGAGCATGACGCCCGTGTGCCTTTCGAACACGACCTTTACACTCATGTTGCTCATCCCCGGCATGCCGCCCGGGTGCCGAGCGATCTTGTGGGTCGGGGGACCCAGAGGTCCTGCTGTTCGCCGGTGCCTCGTTTGCCAAGAGCCACTGCGCACGCCCCGAAGAGGGCACGTAGAAATTGCCGCCTCCCCGGCCCACCATGGCCATCACCACGGCTATCCCGAACACCAGAATGGCGCCGAGTGCGTAGCGCAAGGCCAACTCCTTCCACTCTTAGCATTCTCGTGATAAACAGCACCGCCGCTTGGCGCGTCGTCAACTTGTCTCAGCAAATCTATCGTGAGCTTTCTGCAATCGTTCCCTGATCGGCAGCTTCTGCGGGCAGCGCTCTTCGCACTGCTCGCAATCAATACAGTCCTCGATTGTCCCGGAGAACCCCGCGTAGGCTTTTCTGCCTTGCGGCCATTCCCAACTGATCCGTTCCTGATAATCAATCAGCTGGAGTATGGCCGGTATGTTGCTGTCCTGGGGACAGGGGAGGCAGTACTCGCACCCGTAGCAGTATCCCCGCCCCAGGCGGTCTCCGAAATCCCTGAGATCTCTCTGTTCCGCCGCAGATAGCGGCTGATAGCTGTTGGCGATGGCGACGTTCTGTTCGATTTCCTCGGGCGACTTCACGCCCGTCAGTATGAGAGGCAGCCGGTGGTTCGACAGCGCGAACCGCAGGCACTCCTCCACCGTGGGTTTCCTATCTTCCTCGGGTGGACTCAGCTCAAGAAGGCTGGCGTTGCCGAACACCTTCATCACGAAAAGGCCGACATCGCGTTCCTCCGCCAAGTCGAGGACCTCTCCCTCGGCTTCCCGGTTGGCCAGATTGTAGGTAATGAGGCCGGCCTCGAACTCGCCGCTCCGGATCATCTCTTTGATCAGATCCCAGTTATGGCTGGTGAAGCCGATGTGCCTGATCTTGCCTTCCTCTTTGGCCTCCTTCAGGGCCTTCAATCCACCGCCTGTTCGCATGAGAGGGTCGTAGCGCTCGCTGCTCGAAACGTCATGGGGCTCATAAAGGTCGATGTATTCGGTGCGAAGTGCTTCCAGGCTTTCCTCTATGGCCTTCTTCATGCCGTCATAACTGGTATCCGGCGTCCGGGAGCTCAGATAGACTTCCCCGCGCCGATCCTCCATTACGCGTCCGATCTTGCGCTCGCTGTCCCCGTTTCCGTATACCCGGGCGGTGTCTATGAAATTGACGCCCCGGTCGAGCGCCCTATGGATTGTCGCCACCGCCTGCTCGACGCTCACCTTGGGGATGGTCATCCCGCCAAAACCAATTCGCGAAACCTGCATGTCTGTTCTTCCGAGCCTGCGAACTTCCATCTTCCTACCTCTGGAAAACCCATCGCGAGTTCTTCAATCCGCCGCACATCTTCCGAGGGCCTGCGGCTCGCGCCGGTTGCCCAAGCGCCGCCCCTGGGCGATGCGCCCCACCTCAATAGCCGAAGTCGGCGGTTACCCCGGCCGTGGGCTTCGCGCCAATGTTGATCAGCTCCTTTGCCTCCCCGGACATCCACTCAAACGCATCCCACCAGGGCTTGCTGACCTTCTCTGCCAGCGCTTTGATCTGTCTCATCCGGGGTAGCGCAATGCGGGTGAAGGAGGCTTCCAGAGAACCCATGTCCCGTGTCTCCGGCGCGGTAAAGGCCTCCTTGAAGTATGCACGGCCGCACATCGGACCGGCCACGACGTCGCTGACCAGGGCATACTGGGCCGCGTACTGCTCAAAGTCCACAGCCGCGCTCAGGAGCAGCATGGGCCTGTCCACGATGGAGTACATAGCCGTGGCGGCGCTCCGTATCTCCTGCGGGGAACTGATGCGCTGGATGGCCCCGTTGTTCTCCTGTGCCCATAGGAGGGGCACCTGCGTCTTGTAGAAGTGACCACAGGGCCCGAAATCCTCCGCCATTCTGACCACCCCCTCCGGCAGGCGTCGGGCCATCTGCGGCTTGGACTCGCCGGGACGCTGGGCGATCAGGGTTTCATTGAACAGCGGTTTCCCCAGCTCGCAGCACCGCTCAAAGACATCCTCGAGCCATCCCCGATTCCCCTCCCAGCTTTCCTTATGGTCAGGGTCGAGCTTGACCAGCGTCTTGAAAGCGTCCACCCGATCGGCCACTTCCTCGGGCTCCACGGCCAGCCGGGCCAGATGGCCGCGGCCTCCATCGATTTCGATGCTCTTCGTATCCTCCAGCCGCCCGATGAGCATCGTCTTCTGACCCAGGAGTCCCCGGAAGTCGGGACTGAGGTAGGCCAGATGATTGAAGAGGGCTGCGGAAGGAGTCTGCTCCAAGGCCCGGGCGAAACGCCGGCAGACATCCCGCACATCCTCGGTGGCCTGGCGGTCTTCTGCGATGTGTTCCAGGAAGGAGTTGAACAATCGGAGGTACGAACTGTGCTGATCCGATGCGAAGACATCAAGCGTGCCGTCGGGAGCATACTTCGCGAGAACGCGGAAGACCTGCTCATCAACAGCCACTCCGTCACGATATTCTGCCCATGCAGCCATGATTTGCCTCCCTGGCTTCCCTTGCTTCCTTGAGTTCCTGCGTTCCACCCGCTCGTGCGGCGTGCCCTCACCCTTTCGTTTCGAGGGAATCGAGCCTCTCGATGGTTTACTCAGCGACCTTCTTCTCCTTGGCGAAATAGCGTTTCATTCGCTCAATCAGCTCGCGCTTCTCCTTGACACTGTCGAAGTGCTCTAGCAAACGCCTCGTCCAATCCAGGTTCGCCTCTATCCCCTGTGGTATCCTCTCGCTGTCGTGGCGCACAGCCTCTTCGGGACACACGTCGTGGCACCGGCCGCAGCGAATGCACTTCTCGTCGTCGATCACGTCCGTCTCGCCCGGCATTGAGATAACTTCCACCGGACACTCATCGAGGCATAGGCCACAACCGACACACATCTCTTCGTTTACCCAGGGCATCTGCTGACGTCCTTTCGACAGTGAGGAATTGCTCACGTGCACTTTGTCATGCGCTACGCTCCGACTGCTCCTTCAGGAGATTCCGAAGTCGGTCGAGCGAAACCGGGTGGGGCTCCACGGGGATCTTCATGAAATCCGAGAACGCCAGCAGCAGTTCCGGGTCCTTCTTGATGACTTCGTCGTAGTAGCCGATGCCATCAAGGAGGACGGCCCGGCTGTTCTGAGGAAAAGTCTCGTTGGCCTTGCCCGTATCCCAGTCTTTGAAGATGAACTTCCAGTTGGCGACCCACCCGGGCGTGAGCCAATAGACCTTCTCCCCCGCGGCGATCTCCTCACGCTGCGAAGCATCCGCAAGCATGTCCACGCAGTTGGAGGCATCAACCCGCGAGATGCCCGGGCCCTCGTCGCGAATCAGCGCATCCATGTCCCGCAGGGGATCGCTGGAGTCTACGAAGCATTTGGCACCGTAGACCACTATGACCCTCTCGCAGATCCTCTTCGCCTTGACGAGCTGGCTTTTCAGTTGGTTCTCCAGTTCCGGCGGGCTTTCGTGGAGACCTGGTGCGGTGAAGATGAGCCGCTCCGCACGCAAAAACCCCTCTTCCTGCAGCCTGATCAGCTCCAGACGGAGCGTCCCGCAGGAGACGACGACGTATCTCGAAGGGGCTCCTCCGCTATGCATGCCGTGACACTCCTTTGCGGTGCGAAAGCCGCGGCAAGGCCCGCCTGTACTCGCCGCTTGACATAGTTTCTGCTCGTAGTATAATGTTCGATAGCTCGAAAGTCAACGCCCGAACCCGAATATCGCGTGAGCCGGGCGGTCTGATCCAGATGTCGAAGCCACCGCCTTGCAGCAGGTGGAGGGATCTGCCCGACGGGCCGCCAGAGTATGGTCAACGTAAGTCCTTGGTCTCCAGGAGGTTGGGATAGCAATGCTCAATGAGAAAGAACCTCACCGGGCAAGCGCGGTGCCGGAGGACTACTACGAGCAGATCAAGGAGCGGCTCCGGCGGCGTATCGCCAGGCGGCTTCGTTCCGCCCGCCGGGTTCTTGACGTGGGCTGCGGCTCGTGCGAACTGGACCGCTTTCTCGCCGAGCAGAACAGGCAGGAGGTCGTTGGCGTGGACATTTCCGGCACCAGCTTTCCGGAAGATGACGGTGCGCAGGGCAGGGTTGAGTGCCGGAAAGCCGACGCGCGAAGACTTGGTTTCATCCAGGATCGTTCGGTTGACGCGGTGGTGAGCGTTCACGCGCTTCACGAGATGGAGAAACCGGTGGAAGTGCTGAGAGAAGCCAACCGGGTTCTGCGCGCGGGGGGCGAGATGCTGGTGGTGGATTTCCCGCGGGATTCGCTGGCGCAGCGGCTGTGGAATGAGGGCTATTATACGACGGCGGAGGTTGCTGAGATGCTGAGGGAAAGTGGTTTCGTAAGCGTGGAATGCAGCCAGGTTGCCCGGGGACAGCTCATCTGGGCCGAAGCACACAAGGCCCCGGCAGGAAAGGAAATGCTGTGAAGATCTGCATCTGCGGAAAAGGCGGCAGCGGCAAGAGCACTGTGGTCGCCCTTCTGGCGGCTGAACTCCGGAGGAGAAGGAAACAGGTGCTCGTGGTCGATTCGGACGAATCGAATGCGGGGCTTTACTGGATGCTCGGGTTTGAGGAGCCGCCCATTCCGCTGATGGAACTGGCTGGCGGGAAAAAGAGCATTCAGCGCGTTCTGCGCACCGGCTTCACCGAAGACGGTAGTTACCAGGAGAAGTCCGTGCTGGCACGGGACGAGTTTCGCACGGACGATCTGCCAGGCACCCATGTCCAACGGGCGGACGGCATCGGACTGGTGTGTATCGGGAAGATCCATCAGGCCCTGGAGGGATGCGCATGTCCGATGGGCGTGCTGAGCCGGGAGTTCCTCAAGAAGCTGCGCACAGACGACGATGAGGTCGTGGTCGTAGACATGGAAGCCGGGGTGGAGCATTTCGGTCGTGGTGTGGAAACGAGCGTCGATGCAGTGCTGGTGGTTGCCGAGCCCTCTCTGGAGTCGGTCGGTCTGGCCGAACGAATCAAAGCGCTGGCCTCCGGGGCGGGCGCCATGTTCGCGGGAGCAGTCCTGAACAAAGTCAGCAGTGAAGAGATTGCGGCACGACTCGCAGAGGCTCTCCAGCTGCGGGGCGTTCGGGTGCTGTCGGCAATACCTTTCCGCCGGGAGTTCCTCCAGGCCGGGCTGGAAGGCACGTCGCTGAATGCGGAACCCGTTGCAGGTGAAGTCCAATCACTCCTGGATTCTGTCCTGGCGGCCGCCGAAGCCCCGGAAGGCAATTGACAGGAAAGGGGGCGGTCATGTGCCTCGCGCAGGTGAAATTCATTGGTAATGAAGAAGAGGAAAGCCCGGATGCCCTGGGCGATGTCGCCGGGATCGAGTGCACGCCAGGGGGGCTGCGAGTAACTGACCTGTTCGGCAATACTACCGAAGTGGAGGCCGAGATCCGGAGCATCGATTTCGTAAGCTCCGTGGTCAACGTGGAAAGCCGCGCGGCTCCGCCGGCAAGCCAGTAGGGTCTGCCAACAGAAAGCGGTTTCCAAACGCAGAACTCCAGCGACTGGAAGGACGCGTGGCGATGAGACAGCAAAACCAGAAGACAGCTCTTCAGAAGCAACTGGGCGAGTTGAAGCAAAAAGTGGCCGGCCTGCAAGGAGGGCTGAGCCAGGTTCGTAAGAGCATTCAGGAACTCACAACGGTCAAGCCCGGCGGGGGGTACGCGGTGGTGGATCGCATCCGGTGCACCGGCTGCGGACTGTGCGAACAGCTCTGCCCAGTCCGTGCCATCAAAGTGACCTACGTGGCCAACATCGATGCGCAGCGGTGCACGGGTTGCGGCATCTGCGTGCAGAACTGCCCGCACGGAGCTCTGTCGCTACGGGGAAGATAAGCTTGCAAGCGCTGGCAGCGGATGCAATTTCAATCCGTCGCCTGAATGTAAGAACTCAAAGGAGGAGCGACGTGGCTTGCGGCATTTGCGTTGATGCATGCCCCAACGAAGCCGTTTCCTTGCCTGAATAGGACGAAGGCCGTGACGAAGCAGGAGTGTCGCAACAAGATCCGCTGCGCAATGAGCGACAAGACGGGAGTGTTGCGCTTCGAGAGCTTTGACATCGGCGATGCCCCGGACTGTGCGGAAACCGGGGACAGGATTCGCCAGTACCTTGTCGGCCGGGCGCTGGCGGAGGTGGACGTAGGCCGCATCCGGGAGATAGGCGGCCACGGACATCCTCTCTGCGCTCGCGTCGTCGCGCAACTGGTGACGGAATCCCAGGAGACATTCCTCCACCTTTCGCGCCGGGCCAAGGCACCAACCGAGCAGCAGACGAGATGACTGTGCAGGAGCAGAACTCGCCGGAGCAGATCGTGGACTGCCTTGAGGGCACGCGTGCGGCGTCAAGGTGAGTATGGGCAAGCCGGCGGCGCTCCATCGGATCGCCGGCCACAGGCGAACGAGGAAGCGGATGGACGTGGATGCATGGAAAAAACTGGTTGAGGCAGGAAGAAGGCAGAAGGACACGTTCTTCGCCTCCCATCCCCAGTCGCCTTTATCCCTGCGAGATCGCCGTGCCTTCCAGGGGCTTGCCTACTGGCCCCCGGATCCCGAGTACCGCTACGAGATCGAAATGAACGACCATAACGAAAAGCAGATCGTCCAGATAGGCGATACCGGGGGCCGGGTACGAAAACTGCTGCGTTGGGGGGAATTCCGTTTCGAGCTGGCCGGCCAGCAATGCCGCCTTCAGGCCTACAAGAGCGATCCCCATGAAGAGGTGCTTTTCATCCCCTTCAGAGACGCAACGAGCGGAAAGGAGACTTACGGAGCGGGCCGATATCTGGACCTGAACCCGCATGAGCACCTTGCGAAAGAAGGCAAATGGGTCCTCGATCTGAATGCCGCCTATAATCCCTGGTGCGCATACAGCGAGGACTACGTGTGCCCGTTCGTCCCCCCGGAGAACTGGCTCAAGGCGCCGGTTCGCGCAGGCGAGAAGAACTATCCTCTCAAGTCGGCTGAACAGAGCAGATGAACAGCTTTATTTTTGGCTCTGAAGAGTTTCGGAGTGAACTCCGGAAGAGCCTGCATGACGCAGGAGAGGTCGAATTCCTGCAGTCTGTTCTGAGGCCGGGCATGCACGTCGTCGAGGCGGGCGCCAACCGGGGGGTGACCGCCGTTGCCATAGCTAAACAGATCGGCAACGAAGGCCATCTGTACGCCTTCGAACCCGTGCCGGAGTTCTATGGAGAACTGAAGGAGAACCTCTTGCGCAATGATGCGGAGAACGTGAGGGCCTACCAGCTTGCCCTCAGCAACCGGCCAGGGCGTATCCGGTTCTACAAGCACGGTGGCGGAAGCGGCATAACGCGGGCGCAAGGCGCAGAGGTCCTCTACGTAGAGGCGACGACTGTAACGGATTTCCTCGCGGAACAAGGGGAAGATGGGATCGACTTTTTGAATCTCGACTGCGAGGGCAGTGAGCTGTTAGTTCTTCAGGGGGCCAGGAGCATCCTGGAGGAGCATGGCCCGCAGGTCTTCTGCGAAATACATCGTGGCTACCTTCGGGAACTCAATCAGTCAGCCGATGACGTCGTAGGCTTGCTCAGTGGACTCGGCTATGAGGTGCATCCCCTTCGGGTTGAAGACCTGAACGCGGAAAGCAACGCTGAAGAATGCTCTCACATACACGCATGCAGGCGGCCGCGCGAAAGGGAAGTCGAAGACCTGGAGCAGAGGATAGCTGACCTGAAGGACCGAATGCCGGCCCACTCGGTCAAGCCCTCCATGATGCAAGAGCTGGAGGAACTGGAGGAGAGATTACAAGCGGCCCAGGGGGAGTGATTACGGCGTAGGGTGTCGCGGGCTACCAACCCGATCTGGGATGGACGGGCGCATCTGTCGCCCCCGGGATTCTTGCATTGGGTTGCTACCCAATAGTTTGTGTTCCCCGGGCCGGCTAGTACGTCGGAGTCCACACGTTGCCAACAGGAGGAGACAGAAGCTGGATTCAGAGCGTTGGGCAGACGCTCGATTGTCAGTGGAGGTCGGCCGAGGTCAACGCTTGCGATCCTGGCCGTTGAAATCGGATGGGGCAGTTGGAGTTAGTGGTTCAAACAGGTCTGTCAGAGGGAATTCGCAAGAGGAGATTAACAGATGCAAAAGCGTGAGAATCATGAGACGAGGATATACGTGGTCTTTACGTCGTCCGGCATCAGCGGATCAAGCATAAACTACCCGATTTTTCGCCCGATGGAGAAGATACTGACAAACAAGGAAATGCTGGCCGAGCTGAAAAACAGGTGTGAGGGAGGCGATTTCGCCGGCGGTACCGAGCCCGTACAACCCGCAGAGGCAGTAGAAAAAGTAAAGGATGAGCTTGAGAATCTGGATGGTGTGGTCTATTTCGGCACCCCGCCGGACGAACTAATCTCCCTTGACCTTCCCATAGTAGCTGTGCACCCCCGTTGGGGACAATGGCAGGCTCCGTTCGGCCCATTCAAAGGGCAAAAGGTAGTGACCTCTTTCCTACCGGTGATACCTGACACGGACAAGGCGGTCTTCTCATCCAGGCTTGAGGACATAGCGGCCAAGATCAGGGTGGTTCAGGCTATCTCCCAGATGGACGGACTCAGAGTGCTGGTGGTCACCGACCTGCCCGTCCTCGGCGCGTTCGAACCTACTCCCAATCAGTTGGCATCCACCACCCGAGAGGAATACGAGCAAACCTACCTTGATAACCTGAAAGGAACCTTCAGGGCGGAATTCGTAAACGTATCGGAAGATGAGAGAATCAAGGTAATGGGTGAAATCGGAGAGGAGGCTGAGGAAGTCGCCCGAAAGTGGATAGATGAGTCCGAAGGAATAAAGGGAACCAATGAGCGAGAGATACTCAAATCGGCAAGGTTATATCTGGCTTTGAAAAAGCTGATGGACGAATATGACTGTCGCGCCGTAGCCACCGAGGGATACGGCGTGCCTACCAACGACGAAGACGGCTTTATGCCGTCTCAGGGCCTGCCTTCTTCGCAGTTCTGCACCGACGGAGTGGTAGCTACCTCCGAGACCCTGATGGATTCCCTGCTCACTCAACACTTGGGCTTGTTCATCACCGGCAGCACCGGCACTAACGGTGACTACATCATAGACCCGCCGATCGATACGGCCATCATCGGCCACTGCGAGGGTCCGTTTAATCCGTACGGTGATGAAAGAAGGGTACCCTACGTCATAAGAAACCGGCCCCAGGTGGACCTGAACGTAGGCGGGGCCTGCGTGCAGGTCAAGCTGCCTCCGGAGGAAGCCGTTACCGTCGCCAAGTTCAGCATGTATCGCAGAAAGATCGCCATCTTCACCGGCCAGACGGTCCCGGGCGAGAGCCTGTTCCCGGGCTGGGATGACATACTTTGCAGGAACAAACTGGCAATAAAAACGGACGCTGGGACATTGTTTGAGAACGTTGACTGGGACACCTTCGGCAACCACAGGGTGGCATTCTACGGCGACTACAGGCAGGAGTTTAAAGACCTGGCAAAGCTGATCGGATTTGAGCTCGTCGAAAAAGACCGATGATGCGTTGGTTCTGGAAGGAGCACGATGAGCACAAGGGAAACGTACAAGCCGCAGCGCATGAGTCAACTACTGCTGGCAAGCTGAGCGCATAATGCACCAAGAGTTCCTCTAAAAGCAGATCATTTGGCAGCCTGAATGCTTCCGCTGCTTCGTGCGGGCCTCCGAGAGAGCCAGCATCGGGCTGATCGAACGTACTGCCGACCCCTGTTCAGAAAGCGAAGAGGGTTGAGATGGAAAACCTGGTTATTGCGGGCTCGGGTCCCGCTGGCCTGACAGCTGCTATCTACGCTGCGCGTGCCAGCCTCAGTCCGTTGCTATTCGAGGGGCTGGCTCCCGGAGGCCAGCTTATAGTTTCCCATGAGGTGGAGAACTATCCTGGTTTCCCGGAGCCCCTTTCGGGAATGGAATTGATGGACAGGTTCCGCAAACAGGCGGAGAGGTTCGGAACGCGTTTTCGTTCCAGTATGGTCGATCATGTCGCTCGGGCCGACCAGTGTCTCAAGGTGCAGGCGGACGATGAGACTGTCGAAACCAGGGCCTTGATCATTGCTACCGGCGCGGAAGCAAGGCGCTTGCCGATACCATCCGAGAAAAAGTACTACGGCAAGGGCATTTCGGGATGTGCTACCTGTGACGGATTCTTCTACAGGGACAAGAAGGTGATCGTTGTAGGAGGCGGGAACACGGCGATGCAGGATGCAGTCTTCCTGACCAAGTTCGCCTCAAAGGTGATCATCGTCCACCGGCGCGAGTACCTGCGGGCCGATCCGATCGAGGTGGACAAGGCAAGGAACAACTCGAAGATCGAATGGAGGATACCGTGGGTCGTGGACGAGATACTAGGGGCGGAGTTTGTGACCGGTGCAAGACTAAAGAACACGGAGTCGGGTGAGAGGCTGGAGGTAGAATGCGGCGGTATTTTCGTTGCCATAGGCCACGACCCGAAAACGCAAGCATTCACGGATGTTGTCGAGACCGACGAGAAAGGCTTTATCACCGTTCAGCCCGGGAGCACAAAGACCTCGACACCGGGCGTGTTTGCCTGTGGCGATGTTTGTG
>DAOVRD010000071.1 GCA_030628375.1 Planctomycetota bacterium | reverse complement strand
GGGTGACCGTGCAGGTGGAACTCGGATCCCACGGGATCCGCACGATATCCAGCACGCACAACGTCGGATCCTGAGTCGGGCGCACTGATCCTGGCGCGGTCACGGCCTGGGCAGACGCGCACCGGGCTTGCTCGCCGTGGCGAGAACGTCTACACTGACCCATCCTCTGCCCTTCGACAGGCTCAGGGCTACGGAGGGCAGGCCCCAGCCTGCCGGATATTGCAGGGCGCTGGCGGCAGTGCTTGATCTGTCGCTGAGCGATGCTGCGCGGCCCGACGCCGAACAGGCTGCGCAGTAGCTCCCGGCCGTCCGCGCGACTGGACAGTCGTCGGCCAGCGGGATATTCTGTCCGGGGTGCAGCGCCCAGCGCCCTGAACGCGGAGATGGTGCCATGGCCGAGATGACGTCCCGGGAGCGTTTCGCACGCATGTACGCCCACCAGCAAGCCGACCGCGTGCCCATCATCGACAGTCCCTGGCCAGCCACCATCGAGCGCTGGCATCGCGAAGGTATGCCCGAGGAGCTCGGCTTCGTGGACTTCTTTGGCCTGGACCGTGTCGCCACCGTCAGTGTGGACAACAGCCCGCGCTACGAAGTTAGAGTCGTGGAAGAGACCGACCAGTACAGGGTGCACACGACGAAATGGGGCGCCACGCTGAGGGACTGGAAACACGTCGCCAGCACGCCCGAATTCCTGGACTACACCATCAAGGACCGCCGCGCCTGGCAGGAGGCGAAACGCCGGATGGCGCCCAGCCGCGACCGCGTGCCGTGGGACCGGCTGAAAAGGGACTACCCCAGGTGGCGCGAGGAAGGGCGCTGGATCTTCGGCAATCTCTGGTTCGGCTTCGACGTCACCCATAGCTGGACCGTCGGCACGGAGCGGGTCCTCGTAGCGCTGGCCGAGGACCCCGACTGGTGCGCCGACATGTTCAACCACTTCCTGGACGTCAACCTGGCGCTCCTGGACATGGCCTGGGAGGAGGGCTACACGTTCGACTGCGCCACGTGGTGCGACGATATGGGCTACAAGCACAATCAGTTCTTCTCCCTGGGCATGTATCGCGACCTGCTGAAGCCGGTCCACCGGCGGGCCATCGAATGGGCGCACGCCAAGGGCGTCGTGGCGCATCTACATTCCTGCGGCGACGTCAACCCCTTCGTGCCGGAACTGGTCGAGGTGGGGCTGGACGGCCTCAATCCCCTGGAGGTCAAAGCCGGCATGGACCCGCTGGGACTGAAGCAGAAGTGGGGGCGCGACCTCGTGCTGCACGGCGGCATCAACGCCGTCCTCTGGGACAAACCCGAGCAGATCGAAGCAGAGATCCGGCAGAAGGTGCCCGCGCTGAAGGAGTCGGGGGGCTACGTCTTCTCCTCGGACCACTCCGTCCCGTCCAGCGTGAGCCTGGAGGACTTCCGTCGCATCGTCGCGTTGGCGAAGGAGGTGGGCAGTTACTGAGACCGGGCCCTGATACGCCTCGCAACGTCGCCCGGCAACGGCAGGGCGCCACTTGGCGGCCGCCGGCCGATGTGCTACCTTGCGGGGCGCTCCAGCTGAGACGAGCGATGATCCCTTACAAGGGCAAGAGCCGCCGTGCGGTCAACTACCTGAAGACCATCTACTTCGACTGCCCGGAGTGGACGCCCTGCGGCGTCAGCTTCCTGCCGGCCACATGGATGAGACGCGGCGCCGCCCTGGAGGAGCTTGTCCTGTCGCATCCCCGCGTCTTCCCCGATTACCGGAAGGGCTCCGTCGACTTCACTTTCCCGAAGATGGCCAACCCGCTCTACGAGCTGGGCCGCCACACCGACTGCTGGGGCGTCGTTTGGGAGAACATCGCACGCGGGCAGGACAGCCAGCCCATCGTCCATCCGCTGGCCGACTGGTCCGCCTTCGACGAATGGAAGCAACGCCTCCCCGACCCGATGCGCGACGGCTGGTTCGGTCCCCGGCCGGACTGGGCGGAGGTGGAACGGTCCCTGAAGGAGGCCAGAGACCGCGGCGACCTGGCCTGGGGCGGCGGGCTCGCGCACGGTTTCTTCTTCATGAACCTCTATTACGTGCGCGGGTTCGAGAACCTGATGCTGGACCTGGCCGCCGACGACTCGCGCCTCCGCGACCTCATCGCCATCCTGGTTGGCTACTGCTCCACCGTCATTGGCAAGTACCTGGATATCGGCGCGGAGATCATGAGCTTCGGCGAGGACTTGGGCATGCAGACTTCTCTGCCCATCAGCCCCGCCATGTGGCGCCGCGTCGTCAAGCCCGCCTACGAGGCCATGTTCGGCCCGTGTCGCGACCGCGGCGTGCCCGTCTACCTCCACAGCGACGGCCACATCCTGGAGATCATCCCCGGCCTGATCGAGACGGGCGTGCGCGTCATCAACCCGCAGATACGCGCCAACGGCCTGGCCGGGCTGCAGGAAGTTGCCCGCGGCAAGGTGGCCATCAACCAGGACCTGGACCGACAGCTATTCCCGTTCGCGACGCCGTCTGAGATCGAGGATCACGTCGGCGAGGTCTACGAGGGCCTCTACCTGGAGGAGGGCGGCCTGATGGTGCTGGCGGAGTGCGGGCCGGACGTGCCTCTGGACAACATAGACGCCATCTGCCGGGCGTTCGAAAGGCTCTGCCGACTGCCCGAACCGAGCTGATCATCTTGCCTTGCGCCACTACGACCACGCTCTGGAGGACTTTGGTAGGCAGGTGGACCCCTCCATAGCCGTCGCCATCCGCGGTTTCGGCGGCCAGGCGCGACGGGGAGAGACCTGATCCAGAGACCGCCAAGCCTTTGCCGAGACCTCGGGACGCCCGATATAATGGCGTCGGCAAGCGGCAAACACAACCTTGCACCCAACGGCAACCATGTCCAGGGATGATAAGAGCAAGCTGAGCCGGCGCAACTTCCTGATCGGCGCCGCGGCCGGGGCTGCCGCCCTCTCCGGCTTCCGCTCGGTCATCCATGGCGACTCGGGCGCATCACCGCCAGGCGATAGGAGGTCGCAGATCATGAGCACCGTCATCCCCGACATCGGCAGCCGTCCGCAATCATGGTTCAACGCCCAGGGACTCGTGGAGGAAACCACGTACCTCCGCATTCTCCAGCCGCGGCCGGTGAAGCACCCCGCCAACCCGGTCCTGGTGGCCGACCGGCCCTGGGAGGGCACCGTAGTACAATTGTATTCCCCGGACGTGCACTATGACCCGGCGACAGGCCGGTGGCAGATGTGGTATGAGGGCCACCCCGGCCTGGTCCTGCTGTGCACTGCATTCTCGGAGGATGGCATCCGCTGGACCAAGCCTGCGCTGGGCCTTCAGGCGTGGCGCGGCCGGACGGATAACAACATCATCCTGCAGACCGGCTACACGGATGCCCATTGCGCGTCGGTGGTGAAGGCGCCGACCGAAAAGGATCCTGCCCGCCGGTACAAGCTCTATTACTGGGTGGGGCCCGCCTGGTTCGAGAGCCACATCAAACCCATGGGGTTGGCCCCGGAGGAGGCGGCCGAGGCGCGGGAGCGGATCAAAGCCTATACCGCGAACGGGCACTACGTGGCCTTTTCGCCGGACGGCATCCATTTCACGCCACACCTGGCGAAGCCCGCACTGGCCACCAGCGATTTCAACACCACGCTGTTCGACGAACGCACGGGACGCTACCGGTCGTACCACAAGATTGAGCACAGAGAGCCGGGCTGGAGTGAGCGCCGGCGTTGCATGTGGATGGCGGAGAGCGACGACGGCGTGGATTTCGGGGAATCCCGCCTCGTCCTCGCGCCGGATGCCGCCGACGACGATCTGGCGCGCGCCCTGGGCGGCCGGCGCGCCGAGTTCTACGGCATCCACGTCTGGCCCTGCGGGGACTTCTACCTGGGCCTGCTGTGGGTCTTCACGATCACCGACGTGAATCCCGAGTTCGGCATGGGCTGGGATGACGGTCGGATCGAGCCGCAGCTGATCTACAGCGCCGATGGCATCGCCTGGCAGAGGATGCCGGTCCGCGAGCCATTCATTCCCGTGGGCCCGGCGGGCAGTTTCGAGGCCGGGTCGGTCTACAGCGCCGGCGACCGCCCCGTGGTCATCGGCGACGAGGTGCGCTTTTACTACTTGGGCGTCAGCTACACCCACGGATGCACGGAACCGGTACACAGCCCCAGCAACTATTCGGGCTTCGGCCTGGCAACTCTCCCGGCCGACCGCTACGCGGGATGGCAGGCCGGCACGCACGAGGGCAGACTGACGACGCGGCCGCTGCGGTTCGCGGGGCGGGAACTGCACCTGAACCTTGACGCCAGCCGCGGGGAGGCGCGCTTGGCGCTCCAGGACGAGGGCGGTCGGCCGCTCCCCGGTTTTGGGTTCGGCGATTGTACCCCCCTGGCGGCCGACAGCCTCGACTGCACGGTGCGTTGGAAGGGCGGCGGTCTGCCGGCGCCGAGCGGGGGGCCCATACGACTGGCGTTCGCCCTGCGGCAGAGCGTGCTCTACACGTGGCAGTTCAGATAGGAGGTGCCCGAACACAAAGGTTCAGGGACCCGCGACCCAAGATCAACAATTGAAGCCGGTACGGTCCGCGGCCGAACACGTCCTCGACTGGATCCAGCAGTACATTGCCAGACGCGACCTCAAACCGGGCGACTCCCTGCCCGTTGCAGGACCGATGCGGCCTGCGTAGAATGCGGCATGGCAAGAGCGCCTTACGTCCGGTTGTGGGTGGCAGCGGTTTGGCGGGACGATTGGCTGCCGTATCCGGGCGGGCACATCCAATGTATGGCCCCCGCAGATACCCCCATGACGTTGGGAGGCACGTCCGCTATGATGCGCCTCATTGGCGACAGGCGCCTCTGGGAGGGAAGCGTGGGGTGAGTGAGCGCCTGCAGATCGTTGTCCTGGACGACGACCCCACTGGCATCCAGACCGTACACGGGTGCCTGCTCCTGACGCGATGGCGGAAGGAACTGCTGCGGCAGGGCTTCCAGCACCAAGAGCGGTTCTTCTATGTGCTGACCAATACCCGCGCCTACGAGCCGGAATGCGCGCGCCGGATCGTCCGGGAGGTGGTGCACAACACCCTTGAGCTGAACCGGGAGTACGGCCGCCCGGTCATCTTTGTGAGCCGCTCGGACTCCACTCTCCGCAGTCACTTCCCGGTGGAGATCGACGTGATCGCCAGGGCCGTGGCGGAAGAGGACGGCGCGCCTCTGGATGCCATCTTCATGGTTCCGGCTTTCTTTGAGGGAGGGCGTCTGACGGTCGGGGATGTCCACTACGTTGTAGACGGCGAGCGTCGCCTCGCTACGGCGCAGACCGAGTACGCGCGTGACAGCGTCTTCGGCTACTCCACCTCGCACCTGCCCTCCTACATCGAGGAGAAAACCGGGGGGGCGGTGGTTTCCGGCGCGGTGCGCACCATTCCTCTGGCGATGCTCCGGGAGGATGAGGCAGCGTCCCTGCGAGCGTTCCTCCGGGGGCTGTCTGGCGGCGGTTATGTGGTGGTCAACGCTGAACGCTACAGTGACCTGGAGCGTCTTGCCGATCAGGTTCTCGCGGCGGTTCATGAGGGCAAGAGATTCGCATTTCAGAGCGCCGCCTCCGCCGTGAAGGCCCTGGGCGGGGTGTCCGACAAGGCGCTGCTCGGTCTGGAGGTGGTCGGTCGCTGCGGGCCCGGCCTGTTCCTGGTCGGCTCGCACGTTCAGCTTACGACTGACCAGCTCACTCGTCTGCTCTGCTGCGATGGAGTCGCTGGCGTGGAGGTGTCCGTGCGGGACGCACTGCGGTGCAGCGAGTCTCTCCAAGATAAGGTGGTCGCGGAGATCGCCTCTCTGTGGAGTGAAGGGGCGACTCCGGCCGTCTACACCACACGAGGGGAGCTGAGTTTCAGCTCCGGGGAGGAGCGCCTTCGGGTGGGGCAGCGGATATCGGCGGTGCTCTCCGGCATCGTTACGCGCTTGCCTGATGCTCCCTCGTACCTGGTGGCGAAAGGGGGCATCACGTCGCACGACATCCTGGTGGACGGACTATCGGTAGAGAAAGCGACCGTCCTGGGGCAGGTATTGCCAGGCGTGCCTGTGATCGCCGTCCCAAGAAACGGCCGGTTCGGCGGCATGCCCTACGTGATCTTTCCCGGCAACGTGGGGGATGAAAACGCGCTGGTGCATGTCTACCAGAAACTCCGAACAAGAGAGCGCGGCTCATGAGCTCAGTCAACGGCCTGCTGGACGCATTCCCCCACTGACGGCCAGTGGTGGGGCTACCCCAGCTGGATTACTTTGCCCGAACGAGCCGAGTCGTAGCAGGCGAAGACCAGTTGAAGCGTCTTCAGGTTGTCTGCGCCAGTCGTCTCAGGCGGCCCTTCCCCTCTGAATGCCCGCAGGAAGCTGGCATGGCAAGTGACAATGCTGGCCTCCACTGCGCGGTGGTCCGGGTTGGCCCAACTGTAACTGACCGGGGGGTATCGCCTGGAATGGGTGCCGTCCTTCGTCGTCACGCGTATCCAATAGTCCGGGCCGACCTCCGCCGTGCCCTTGCTGCCCTCGACGAACACGAGCGACTGGGGCCAGACATCGTGCTCGTAGTAGTTCTCGGGGTAAGCCATCTCGCACGTAACAGTCGTTTTCCCGCCGTTCGCCAGAAGCATTACGGTGGCCACGTCCTCACCCTTGATATTCGGATGCACCCGATGAATCTGGCAGTACAGGCGCTCAGGCTCCCCAAAGTAGAAGCGGGCGATGTCCAGAATATGCGTGCCCATGTCCGTGAGGATGAAGTTCTCAAGGTCGTTCAACGTGGGCTCGTTGATGAAGACGGGATAGCCCGAGACATGCGTGATGCGAGCACGGAAAGGCGTGCCGATGTCGCCCGAGTCGAGGACGGACTTGAACTGCCTGAGTTGAGTCTGCCACCGCCAGTTCTCGTGGATGTAGTAGGGGATGCCGGCGTCGGCGCATGCCTTGACCAGTTCCTCTCCGATGGCCACCGACGGAGCCATCGGCTTCTGGCTGATCACCGGCACCCCGTGGGCGGCCGACAACTTGACGAAGCCGGGCAAGGTGAAGGGATTCGTGCACAGGTCTACGAAGTCCACTTCCTCCTGGCGAAGGAGTTCCTCGGGATCGTCATACACGTGCGGAATGTCGAAGTCGCGGGCAAACGCCTCGCCTCTTGCGCGCGTGCGGTTGAACAGCGCGACGCACTTGACTCCCTCAAGTTCCCGCCACCCGGCCATCTGGTAGCGCGCCCAGTAACCGGCTCCGAAGAACGCAAATCGTAGTTTCTTGATCTCCTCGCCCTCCCGTATTCCCGCCCTCGTTCTCTTGGTCCTACTCTTGCTTGCTCCCTTACTGCGCTACGCTGAGTGGGTCGTCGCAACAGCGTCCGCCATTTTGAGGCAGGGTGGTCAGTGAGCAACGACCATTTGCAGCTCCTCAGAGCGTTCAGATTAGCTTCGGCGAACCACGACCGGCCGCACCTGACTCGCGACTGTAACGTCCGTAGGCATTCGACTATGTAGCCCGTAGCACGGCCGCCCACTGTCCGGGGCCGGGAGTCTGCAAATGTGCGCAGGCGCCCGTTCGCCTCTGTCGCCGGCCGATCCATCCACTCTGGTCGATGCCGAACCAGCGCAGGCTGACGCCGTTCCGGCAGCCCGAGATGTCGAGGTCCGCGGCGCCGCCGTCTGTGAAGTAGACGGCGTACTGCGTTCCAGTCTGGGCCAGACAGTAGGCGGTGTTGTCCCCGTCGGCGTGCAGCAGTTCCGGGTGCGGCGCGCAGGCAAAGATGTCACAGGCAGCGGTGACCCCGCGGGCGCTTCGGATCATCCGTTGCGCGGTGTGGCTGAAGCCCAGGTGCTTCTCATGGAAGCGGGCCGAAGCCGCGCCCCCGATGATGTTCCTCCAGAAGCGCTCCTTGCCGTCCTGGTACGTGCCGAGGTACGTCGAGCCGTAGATCTTCACATTGCTGAGTGGGCACGGCCTGTCCGCAACGTAGGTGCGCACGTACTGGATGCCGTCGTAGTGCGCGCGGCCGACGTTCACGTTGTTCTGCGCGATCTCCAGGTAATCGTAGAGATCGGGCCGATCAAAGATGTGCAGGTGCTCGCGATCGCGCATGTCCTTCGGATCGCGCATCTCGGTGATATGCACCTTCCGCCGGGCCTCGTCGGCCTTCCTGCGGACGTACCGGGCCCAGTACTCGCCCCATTTCGGCGTCACCATGGTCTCGTTATCCATGCAGTAGAGCACGTGGTCGTAGCGTAGCGTGTGCGACAGAATCCGATCCACGAAGCGTTGCTGGTAACGCAGCACCGCGGCCAGGTTGTGCTCCTCGGGGACGGTCCAGAAAAAGGGGTTTTCCGTCTTGTGCGGTGCAGTGGCGACGACGGTAGGGAGGCCCGTGCTCTCCGCGGAGTAGTTGAGGTTGTTCGCGGGGTTGAACGGGTTCACCGCCCAGGTGTCCCGGTAGTAGTCGAAGGTCGCCCACAACTCGCAGTCCGTGACGATGCCCCTGGCCCTCGACTCGCGCAGGAACAGCTCGAACCGGTCCCAGTACTCCTCGTTCCACTGGTCCAGGTCGTAGCGATCGCCCACGCGTGCGAACGGCCAGCGGTCGCTGCTGTGCTGCCCGGACATGAGGCAGCGCGTCCAGTTGCCGCCGACCGCGACCAGCGCCTCCAGGTACTGGACCAAGTTGGGCAGGTGGAAGATGCTGACGTCATTGGGCCCTTCCACGCGCGGCGCCCCGCCCAGCAGCAGCACCGGCGCGCCGCCGAGCGCCCAGTAGTACCGGTTGCCGTGGTAGATGCCTATCCCTCGACCTGACTCGCCCATGCGCGTTCTCCCTCCCGCCCAGAGCCAACAGAACTGTCCAGCGCCGGGCCGTGTGGTGTCGCACAGCCACGCGCCCCTTGTCGCTCAGGCGTCAACGGTGCAAGGTACGGTGCTTCCAAGCAGGCGCCACTTCGAAAAGTACACCCTTGGCTGGTTGCCGTCAAGTGTCTTGCTGGTGTCCTTCCGGCCATCGTTCAGGCGGGTCCCACAACCATATCGCCATGGCCTTCTCCCTGTCGGTCATGCCCGGCTCGATCGCGGCGTCCACGATCTCGTCCAGGTTGCGGAACAGGTTCCGGCCGTTTGACAGCCACGGGTTGACGACGTCCGTTTCGCCGACATTCTCCATGCGCACCAGGCGGTTGGATTCCCAAGTCTGTTCCAGGGCGCCCTCCATGTTCATGCCCACGCCCATGGGCGAGCGGCAGTTCCGGCCGTCCATGGTGCCGCCCTGTGTAACGGTGTAGACATGCCGTCCCGCCCCGACCTCTTCGACGCGCCGCTCGAACACGTCCGTCGGGTGCGTGTTGGAAGCCCAGGGCTCCAAGTGTTCATGCCGCCTGGCTTGTGCTTCGCACACGCTCTGCCCCCTGACGAAGACCAGGAAAGCCAAACCCACTGCCCAATGCCGCCTGGACGCCTTCATGATCCCCTCCGTGCCGCCAACCGATCGAGGTTCGCTGTTGTGGATCGCCCCTACCCTGTCCAAGCGTTCTGCCGTAAACGATGGTGGGCGTCATGCCGGTTGTGCGCCCCTTGCGCGGAGCAATGGAGTTGGCGTGAGCCGGAAGAGGATGGAAATTGACCATTGAGTCGTTATACATGAACCCCAGCCCTGGCGTGATGACGCCCGACGACATGCCCAGCGAATGGGTCAGGGCGACACAGTTGCCGTGCTCATCCACGATGCTGACGTGCGTCGTGTCAGCTGGTTCGGGGGATGCGAAAGCGACCTGGATGGGTTTGCCGGCATCAATGTGCCGCCGCCATTCTGCCGCGCGGTCCTTGGAAATCATCCATTCCAGCGGCAGGTGCGCGAACTCCGGATCGCCCATGTAGGGATTGCGATCGGCAAAGGCTGCCTTCATCGCCATAGACACGAGAAAGACATAGTCGGGCGAGTTGTGGCCTAATGCGGCAAGGCCGTAGCCTTCCAGGATGTTAAGAATGGTGAGCAATGTCGGTCCCCCGTGCGGCGGCGGCGCAGTGGCAATTGTAAAGCCGCGATAGGTGCCAACGACTGATTCGCCGTTGCGCACCTGGTATCTGGCCAAGTCCTCTGCCGTCACGAAGCTGCCGTTCGCAGCGAGGTCGTCGCTCATACGGCGGGCAAGGTCACCGTGATAGAAGTCATCCGTGCCCCGTTCGGCAAGCTGGAGCAGCGTGCGCCCATAGTCGGGGTTGTGCAGAGTTTCCCCCTCGTCGGCCGGCGCGCCGGCGCCGAGTTGCCGGGTGACATTGAGCATGACCATCGGGAACGCGTGATCGCTCGGCAGGTCGGGCCGGGGGATCAACTTGCTGTAGCTCCCCTTCGGGTCCGGCTGGCGCTTTTCGACCTGCCCCAGTGTCTCGAGCGCCAAGTCAAGCGCCCATGACCCGCCCGACGTTGTCCGTCGCCGGCTGTGGTCGTTCAACGGCTCAGAAGCGAATGGCTTCCACGGTCCCCTGTTTGCCGACGTAGATCGTGCAGAAAAGCGGGGTTGACACCTGGGTCCAAGCCCGGCATGTGGGGCTACCTGCACCGGGAGTCAGCCAGGCGCGAGAGCGAGCTGTTGACGGCATCCCGTGACGGAAGGAGCCCAGTTGGCACACAGGGGCGCCACCCCTTCCTGCCACCTTACTGAACATCAATGACGAACTCCTGCGTCGCCTCCCCCACTCGTTCCACGCCTTCCGACAGGACCTTCTCCTGACCCCATATGAGTCTCGACTCGTCCAGCCTGCGGACGTTCTGGTCGATGGTGACGGTTAGGATGACCCCAAAGCTGCCGGGGACGTCCGGAGTGCCTGAAAGGACGCCGGTGCCCTTGTCGATTGTGAGCCACGCCGGTCCCCGCGTGAGGGCGAAGGCGGGCTTCTCAATGTCGAAGTAGCCGGCCACCTGATTGCCTTCCCGCATTCGCGCGCTCAGGTCACCCAGCGAACGGGTCGCCCCTACCTTGTACGTGTACTCCTCGCCGACCTTCGCCGTCACCAGGGGCTTGGTGTAGATGAGGGGGCGAGGGCCGACGACGTAGTCGGAAGGTCCGCTGCGCTTGCCGTGTTCGTCAACGGCGACTACGCGGTAGTAGGTCTTGTTGGCGGCGGGATTGGTCACCTCGGCCCCCATCACAACAAGCTCGGTGTCCGTGGTCTCGGCTATGAAGTTGGGGGGAGCCCACGGGCTCCATTCCGCCAAGTCGGTCTTCGCAGAGATTCCCAGGGAAAGTTGGCGGGGCTTGTCCATCACGGTGAACCCCTTTTCGTCGCTTCCGTAGACCCTGTACTTCACGGGCTTGCGTCCCACGGGATTCGCTCTCCACTTCAGAGTCCCCACCCGCTTCGCCTCGTCCCAGTCCAGCTTCAGCTCCAGCGGATATGCTGCTCCCCGGGCTGTGAAGCTGAACGTCTTGCTCCAGGGCCCCCATAGCCCCTTCGCGTCCATCGCCCGCAGACGCCAGTAGTACTTTGTATCGGGTGCGAGCAACCCCGGCTCGCTCAACGTGTACTGCGGCTCCACCGCCGAGGCCTTCCAGACGTGTCCCACCCGCACTTTTGGGGCATCCATCGTCCGCGAGCTGAGCTTGTAGAAGCTCATGGACAAGGGGAATCTCATGTCCGCCCGCCCCGACAGCTCGAACTGGTAATCGCTCATCTCGTCCCCATCAGGATCGGGCGGAACTGTCCACTTGAACGTTATGTCCGTCCCGTCCGACTCGCCGCCATCCACCGGGTAGAGCGCCTCTGGTGCCGCTGGGGGCCTTGTCGCGGGACGCTCAACCCACTCATGCGTGATGCGCACCCTCCTCTCGCCTGCGGTCTCGTCAGTGTAGGTGAAGACATTCTCTCCCACCACCATGTCCGGCAGCGCCAGCGGAGCCATCTGCACATCGTTGACAATGGCCAGGCGCTCGAGCCGCGCCCGGCCTGCCAGTTCGCACTTGAGCTGATACTCGTAGTAAGGCGGTCCGGTGATGGAGAAGAACCCGTCCATGTTACCCCGCACAGGTTTCCAGGTCTCGCCATCCTGGCAGATGAAGAACTTCGCTCTTGGCCCCTCGGCCTTGACACGGCCTCCCACGAAGACGTACGGGCTGCGCATCTTCCAGATAACGGTGCCCGACTCGCCTTCCTCAGCGGCCAGGCCGTCGGGACCGGAGACGACGTTCTCCACCGTCGTCGCGCCATTGCGCCACGTCTCCTTGGCGAAGTCCGGCCGGTACTCCCACAGGCCGTTACAGATAATGTCCGGGTACGTCGGCATCGTGTACAGCTTCCCGTGATACTTCAGTGGCTTGACCTGTCCCCATCGCCACACCAGGGCCTCGCCAGGCCGGAGCACCATGTCCATGGTCGTGTCGGCCGGTCCCGAGCGCTGGCCGCCGATCTCGGTCTCAGTGAAGTAGAGCGCTGCAGTCCCCTGACCATCCCATTGCGTGTCGTTCAGGAGGATTCCATTGCTGTGCGTGCGCTTGATCAGGTCGTGGTCCCGTGCGAGTTGCACATCGTTGGCCACGGTCTCGTTGTCGCGCAGGAGGTAGACGGCATGCAGGTCCCCGTCGAAAAGATGCCACGCACCGTCGTAGAAGACTTGGGAGATGCAGTGTCCAAGGACGCGCGCGGGCGCCGTTCTGAGTCCCGCCTGCTTCCACAGCGTGCCCAGAAGGATAGAATCGCTGCCGCAGGTGTTGTACCCGTAGATGTTGAACACCTTCACCGGGTCCCACTCTTCATTGCCATCCCCGCCCCCGTGGTGCCGATGTCGGATCTGCTGAAACCATATTGCCTGCGCCTTCTCCGCGTCCGTCATATCGGGGGTGATGGCGGATTGCACGATTTCCGCCACGCTCCGGAAGTTGTTCCGGCCGTTCGACAGCCACGGGTTCACCACGTCGGTGTTGCCCACGTTCTCCATCCGCACCGACCGGTTCGGCTCCCAGGTCTGGAAGAACGCCCCCTCCGAGTTCATCCCGACCCCCATCGGCGTTCGGCAGCTGCGGCCGTCCATGGTGCCGCCTTGCACAACCGTGTAGGTGTGCGTGCCAGCCGCAATGTCCTCAACATACGTCTTTGGCGCGTCCGTCGGATCCGTGCTCGTCCCCCAGGGCCCCACCAATGCCTGCGAGCTGGCTGCTGCCTCGCCCGCCCACTTCTCCGCCCCGGGCAACGGTTGATACTCCCGAACCACCGACGAGACGCGGACCTCGTCCAGCAGCCCGTTGAAGTTAGGTGCTGGCGACTCCCAGGTGTGTCCTCCCAACCGCAGCATGGAAAGGCCCCCGCCCAACACTCCGTCGGTAACACCGTCCGGAGTCCCCGCCACGTCCAGCCGTCCGTCCAGGTAGATGCGCACCTCCTGCTTGTCCTGGTCCCAAGTAATCGCCAAGTGCGTCCACCGGTCCACAGGCACGGACCTGAACCCGTCCACCTTCCGCCAGTCCCCGTCGAGCCAGAACCATGCGCCCACTGAGTCGGAAAGGCGTATCAAGTACTGCGAGCCTCGACAGACGACGTCACCGACGGCCCGGCGACGGGGCTTCACCCAGCACTCGACGGTGAGCGCTTTCAGCCCATTCATCTCCGGCAGGTCGCTGACGTCCGCCCAGCCCTGGGTTCCGTCGCAATTGAGCGCCCCGGCGAATCTGCCTTCTGCCCTCATCGGCCCCTTCACCTTCCCCGACTTCCCCCCCGTCACGGAATCCACGACCTCTCCGTTGGCCACGTCATCGAGGTGGAACAAACAGATGGTATCCCTGTCGACCACGAAAGGCTTGCCCAGGTCGACCGGCGCACCATCGACAAAACGACCCAAGGCCAGCGCCATCGCCAGTGCCGCAATTCGGATTGCCTTCATGCGTGCTCTCCTCTTCTGTCCCCCCTGCCTCGCCAGGGGGCTCCTACCATGCTACCGCCGCTTGCCCGCGGCTCAAGGGACTTCCGCGGCTGGCCCCGCAACGCCGTCGTGATGCAACTGGTGAGTCACCCCCCTACTGGAGGGACCGGTTCTCTATTCCGGCGGTGTCTTCTGCCCGTCGGATACCTCGCTGAAACTCGTCGTCCGATACCGCCCCGAAGGCCGACAACCGCCGTGGGCGAATTCGGGCAGTATGCTTGCGGAAGCCACTGTCGACGACCCGTTCCACTATCTCGAGGAGAACTGGACGGGAACAGTCCTTCCACACCCACAATTCCGTCGTCGACCAGCCAACGCCCGTCGTCACCAACGGAAGAATCGGTAGGGGTAATCCCATTCCTCGGGCGTGTCGAGGTAGAAACCGCTCAGCCAGCGCTTCTCGCCTGCATCTTTGCGCACCGGGTTGTGGAAGCGTTCGAGAAGCGGCGTTGAGCCGGCCGCTCCCATGTTCGCCAGCAAGCGCGTC
>DAOVRD010000274.1 GCA_030628375.1 Planctomycetota bacterium | reverse complement strand
TTTCTCGGCGCCCTCTGCGATCTCTGCGGTTAGTTCCGTTAGGCGTCCTAAGGCGTTGTGCCCTTGGGAAAACAGGAACTGCCAGTGCCTGTGTGCCTGTCGCGTTTTCTAAAGCAGAAATCGGGACTGGCACGTCGTCTGTGCCTGTCCCTTTTCTGCGGTCCAGGAAAATGGGATACAGGCACCCCTCACTGCGTTCGGGGCTGCCAGTCCCCATTTTCCGCGGCGCCCTCACCGCTCCTCTGGCGCGCCGTCATCCCCCTCCGGCGGAACGGCATGCTTCCAGAAGGCATAGCGGATGTGGATCGAGACGGCCAGCAGGAGTATGAAGCCCACGAAGATCAACGGAACGTAGTAGCCCAGGCGCGCCAGGCTCTCGTGGAGATGGTGAAGGGCAAAGCCCCAGCACAAGATGGCCAGATAAGTGCCCGCCAGCACGACGGCGACATTCGCCCACGGCCGAAGACCGATCAGGAACCCGATGACGCATCCAACCAGGGGGCCCGTCATCCAGAAGGGGAACCAGACGAACAGCAGCAGCCCCGGGATCCCGTACTTCATGATGGTCCCCTGGCGGGCCATGGCCGCGCGGCGGGCCCGCGCCATCGCGTCCTCCAGCGGCTTGATCACGATCAGCCGGTTGTAGGAAAAAACGAAGAGCGGATAGAAGAGCAGGACGAGGAATGTCTCAATGGCCATGTTGCTGAGGATGACGACCCAGGGACCGAATTGGCTGCCGCTGGCGTAGCCGACGGTCATCCCAGCGGCCCGCCCCATGAGAATGTGCGCAGAAGTCATGGCCAGCAGGTCGTGGAACAGGGCGGGCGACTTCAACCGCATCAGCGCGATGCAGGTGGCATAGAGCAACAAGACCACGACGCCCCCTATCAGGATCTTGCCTTCCGGCACGGTGAGCGCCCTTTTCCAGACCGAACGCTTCGGAACCGGCGCCCTCTCCGTGTCGGACCGCCCGTTGTCGCCGTCGCCGCCCATCACCGGGTTCCCCATGCGATCATCTTCCGCCGTTCGGGCCGCGAGTGCTCCGCCGCACCGACGAGTTGAACTCGCGCCACTTCCTCTCATGCCGATTATAACCGGCAGGAGGCCCCGGGTGGAACCGGCAGCCCGGCAATCCCCGGCATTTCCGCACGTCCCGCGCCGGACTATGAACGACGCGGACTTGCATTTCTGCGCCGCCTGGTGAAACATTCCATCGCATGGCCTGTTTGTTAGGATAGAGGCGCCTGGCGCAAGCGCTCCACGGAGGTCCGGCCTTGGCAGACGTATCCGACGACGAACTGCTGCTGATGTACCGTGAGGGCGACGCCGACGCGTTCGACACGCTCTTCGACCGGTACCGGGCGCCGGTCTACAACTTCGCGCGCGCAATGCTCAACGGTTCGGCGGACGCTGAGGACGTCATGCAGGAAGCATTCCTGGCTGTTGCCCGCACTGCCAGGGCCTACAAACCCAGAGGGCATTTCCGTCCATGGCTGATGCGCATCGCTCGGAACCTGTGCCTGAACCGCATTCACAGGCAGCGCGCGCGGCGGCGCATATCGGCCGAAGGCGGCCTGGGACTCCCGCTACGTGATCTTCCAGTTGGCCGAAGAACTGTTGACAAGCCGCTGTCTCAGGCGTAGATTCACACTCCGGCGGGACGAATCCCGCTCAGGGGGATGTATATGGGCAATCCCGGACAGAAGCAGTGTTCACATGCAGGCACGTCAGCAAAAGACTACCGAATGGATAATCAAAGGACTTCTGGATCGCAAGACGTAACAGACGAGAGGGCTTACGTTCTCTCGGAGGGCGAGTACCAACGGATGCGGAAAGATGAAATCAGGAGTTGGAATGAGCGAAACGGCACCTCGCCGATAGAGGCAGATGTCGAGCGTTTTCTCACCGACGTTCTGAGCCTGGAGTGGGTGCCCAAGACCGGTAAGGCCATAGAGTTGGGTTGCGGCACCGCGCCGATAGCCCGCTGGCTTGCTGGACGGGGGTGGTCGGTTACGGGCGTCGATGTGAGTCCGACGGCAATAGAGATGGCTCGGGCGCAGACCGATACCGATGACGTGGAGTTCATCGTCAGCGACGTTACGAACATGGCTGAGGTAAAGGATGGCACCTTTGACTTGGCGGTCGACGGTTTGTGCTCCCACTACATCACCGAAGTAGACGACCGCACAACCTTCCTTCGGGAAACATACCGGATTCTGAAGCCCGGCGGCTGCTTTGTGCTCATGAGCATGGCGCTGCCGATCCTGCCGGATGACTTCCGGCGCATGCATGGGGTTATTGAGGAAGGCAAAATCCTGGCAAAGTGCAAGGAAGGTCAGCGCTACAAGGGAGCCGTGCTGTTGGAGGACGAGTGGTACATTCCGGTGTCAAGACTCGAACACTGGCAGGACTTACTTCAGGCTCTGCAACACCATGACATCGAACCGCGCTTGTTCCGTGTGGCCCTCTGTCACCCGGAAGACCCGCTCAGTTACATCGCCATCGCGGCGCTGCGCCGATAGATCTGGGCCCCTAATGCCCGGCTGAGCATGCGACAATCGAATCCCATTCGCGGGGAGCGGTATCGCCGGTATCCGAAGCTGACCATCGTGTGCCACAACCCCACGCACATGATCGCCGGCGCCGCCCATCACCAGGTTGCCCATGCGATCATCTTCCTCCGTCCAGGAGGTCCTGCGCGTCATCCCCCCCGGCCCGAACGAGTGAGCGCCCGCCGCCCAAAGAAAAGTATTGACACGGGCGGGATTGCCCGTATAATGGCGCCGCACGCGCGGGCGCCGCACCCCGCGGGTGCCGCACGCCGCGTGCAGCAGTTAACCGACGCCCCCGCAAGAATCAAGACGGGGCAGCAGCCTCGAAGTCACCCCTTACCTCAGCGCGTCAAGATGGGTGAACCCCCCATGGTGCTTATCCGGTAACGCCAGTAAGAAGTCGTTCAGGCTGGTATCCTGCCCTTCGGGGAGTCGGTGATCCCTCACCATTCCCCATTCGCGTTATCCGACACCTGTGGTGCTGAGCCATGACCGAACTGAACTCCAAGATCGAACGCTTCCTTCGTCCGGGCGAGCAACTGATCCTGCTCACGGACACCGACATAGACCGCAGCGGCCGGTTTGGCCGCCGGTGGCTGGCGGTGACCGATGATCGCGTCATGACGTTTGCCGACGACGCGATGGGGGACGGCCCCGAGGTCGAGGTGCCACTGAAAGACATCGGGAAAGTCGCAGCGTCGCACTTCGTGGGGCAGGCAGCCCTGGAGGCAGAAGCCGGCAGCCGCAAGATCGAATTGCTGCGTTTCTCGAACTCGCTGAGCGGCAAGTTCGGCAAGGTCGCCAGGTCCCTGACCGACGCCTGCAAGGACGGCAAGACGCCACAGTTCGACCTGGAGGAAGAGGAACGACGAACCTGCCCGAACTGCGGGCGGCTCCTGCCCGAGAAGGGCAGCTTCTGCCCGGCCTGCCTGAAGAAACGGGAGGTGCTGGCCCGCCTCTGGAAGTACATGCGGCCGCACTGGCCCAGACTCGTAATCCTGAGCTTTTGCATCATGGCGGGCACGGTCCTGCAATTGATCCCTCCCTACTTCGTCAAGATACTCATAGACGACGTATTCAAAGGAGGGGGTGCCGCACTGCTGCTGTTGGTGGTTCTTACATTAGTTGCGGTGCGAGTAATCTCGACGCTGGTGAGCATCGTGCGAGGAAGGCTGTCCGCGCAGCTCGGCTCGCGAGTTGTCCACGACATCCGATTCGACCTCTACCAGGCCATCCAGCGACTGAGCCTGCGCAAACACGACAAGACGCAGACGGGCGCGCTGGTGTCTCGCCTGACGGGCGACACCACCATGCTGGGCTTCATCTTTATAGAGGTGGGTGCCTGGTTCATCCCGAACATGCTGCTGCTGGTCGGCATATGCGTGGCGCTGTTGTGGCTGAATCCGTCGCTCGCGCTGCTGGTGCTGATACCCGTTCCGGGCGTAGTGCTGTTGACCCTGTGGTTCTATCGCCGCCTCAGCAGGATGTATCACCGGTGGTATCAGCGCAGGGCCAAGGTGAGCGCACTGGCCACGGATTCCATCTCGGGCATACGGGTGGTGAAGGCGTTCTCGCAGGAACCCGAGCAGATCAGACGGTTCGGAGAAAGAAGCGCCGAGCTGTATCAGACGACGGCCGCGGCCGAATCCATGTGGGCCACCGGTGGCCCCCTCATAGCATTCGTCACCGCGCTCGGCGGCTTCCTGGTCTGGTACTTCGGAGGGCTGGCCGTGATGCGGGACGACATGACCGTCGGCGACCTGATGGCCTTCATCACCTATATATTCATGTTCTACGGACCCATCACAATGCTGACGGGTTTCAGCGACTTCATAAACCGCTCCTTCGCCGCTGCCCAACGGCTCTTCGAGATAACCGACGCCGAACAGGAGGTCTACGATGATCCGGACGCCCGGCCGCTGCTCGAGCCCACGGGCGCAATCAAGTTCGAAGAGGTCCACTTCAGCTACACCAAGGACAAGCCGATCCTGAAGGGCATGAACCTGGACGTGAAACCCGGCGAGATGATCGGCTTTGTCGGCAAGTCCGGAGCCGGAAAGACCACGATGACCAACCTGATCTGCCGCTTCTATGACGTGGACGAGGGCGCCATCAGACTCGACGGTGCAGACATCAAGAAGATCCGGTTGAGGGATCTGCGCAAGCACATCGGAATAGTCCCCCAGGAATCGTTCCTGTTCAACGGGACGATCACCGAGAACATCCGCTACGCAAACCCGGACGCCACGCGGGAACAGATCATCGGCGCGGCCAGCGCCGCCAACGCCCACGGGTTCATCATGCGGCTGCCCGACGGATACGACACGCGCGTGGGGGAACGCGGAGCACGGCTCTCCGGCGGAGAGAAGCAGCGCATTGCCATTGCCCGCGCCATCCTGCACGACCCGAAGATCCTCATCCTGGACGAAGCCACCTCCTCGGTGGACACCGAGACCGAGGAGCTTATCCAGCACGCGCTGGCCCGCCTGGTCGAGGGACGCACCACGTTTGCCATCGCCCACCGGCTCTCCACCCTCAGGCACGCCAACCGGCTCCTGGTGATCGAGGACGGCAAGCAGACGGAGCTGGGCACCCACGAGGAGCTGCTGGCCAAGAAGGGCACATACTACAAGCTGGTCGAAATGCAGTCGAAGCTGTCGTCCATCACGGCAGTGGACGGATAGGGGCCCGTTGAAAAATGTGCCTCAGCCGCCCCCGCAGGCTCCAAAGCTCCGACAGGAGCGACGGAGGCCCGGCTCGTAATGTAGCGCAGCCGCCCTCTGGGCTTCATAGCTCCGGTAGGAGCGACGGAGGCTCGGCTGCGGCGGATGGGAATGGCCGGAACTCAGGCGAGGGCGCCTGAGCTACAAGCCGCCTGTGCCACACAGATACGGCAGTCTGCAGTGCTCAGGTATTGACTATTTCGGAAGCGCTTTGTTTTTCAACGGGCTGATAGGAGCATCATGAACATGGCTAAGACAACCAACGATCCTTT
>DAOVRD010000335.1 GCA_030628375.1 Planctomycetota bacterium | reverse complement strand
GTGATCTGACGATCCATGGCGTCAACCTGTGGCGCAACGTCGTCAGATCAGACGATGTCGTGATGGCCTACAAGCTCTCGCTCGACCCTCCCGGCAGTCGGCCAGTGAGTTCGACACTTGCATCCGGGAAGTTCTGCTACTTCGTTGGTGATGCTCTGGATGTTCCTCTAGCGGAGGAGTCAGTATCGGCGATCATCTGCGTGTATTTCATCGACATGGTCCCCATCAGGCCGCTTCTGAGAGAGGTGAAGCGACTGCTAAAGCCGGGGGGCCTGTTTCTCAACTTCGGTCCTCTGCGTTATCTCTCGAAGAAGATAAACGATATGCTGTCGGGCGAGGAACTACTATCCATGTTCAAGCAGTCAGACTTCGATATCTTAGCGGATGGCACTGTCACCAACACGCAGTTTGCTGACTTGGTGCAGCTTACTCAGCTCGTCAGCCGCAACTTCGCATTTGCCGCTAGGAAGCGGTTCTGACGTTGGGCTTGCCACAACGGTAGCAGGGCTGTATTATCGCGCGTAGTGTCTGATAATGGAGGCGTCTCTTGGGTTCGCAGGCGGAACCAGAGCTGTGAAGGAAGCAACGAAGAGGACGCGCGCCGCAAGCATGCTGAAGCGGCCGGCGTGCTGGATCTGGCTGGCAGTGGCTGTAGCGATTGGGATCGGATTCGCAAGCTATGTTCATGTCGGTCGGCGTAAGGTGTTGCTCGCGGACAGGCTTCGTTGCTTCTCAGGGGTGCTCAGAGAGTATCACCGGGCCCACGGTGAGTTCCCGCCGAGTCTCGAGGTGGCGCTGCCTTTCCACCATTGCTTTGATTCCCTGGAAGCCTACGCGTGGAAGGGGCACGCGATTCAGTACATCAAGCCTGAGCCGGGGTGTACGGACCAGGCCGTTCTCTATCTCTGGCCACCGTACCGCGGCGGTACCGGGGTTTTCTACATGGACACAGATGTGGACGGCGTCGTCGTGAAGCGCCGTGGCGAATGGGTAGAGTTGAACCAGCACGGCAATCTGGTCCATCCGCGCACCGACAAGCTGATTGCTAAGGGATCCGGCGATACGTAGCCAATAACTTCGCCGATATTCCAGAGCCGCTCAGTGAGCAGCGAGACTGTCAAACAGGCCCCCGCCAACGCTCCCCCCGTGCGGACCGGCGGGGGAGCCAAGTGCGTATGGGACGCACCATGCTTGAGCACGTTGTGCTAGTGAGACACGGCGAGTCAGAACATCTCGTCCGGGAGATGACTGGCGGCTGGTCGTGCGACCTCCTCACCACGCGAGGTCGAGACCAGGCGAGGCTCACTGGCGCAGCTCTTGCACCAAGGCTTCAGGGCAAGGCCGTCTCCTTCTACTCGAGCGACCTTCCTCGTGCCGCCCAGACGGCCGAGATCATTGCTGACTGGATCGGGATCCAGGCCAGTCTGCGAAGTGAGCTGCGGGAGTTAGACAACGGCGTGGCCAGGGGCAAGACCGTCGAAGAGGCGCAAGCGCTGGAGTTGCCTGTGACGCAGCCGCTTCTGGACTGGGTGCCTTACCCCGAGGCCGAGAGCTGGCGCATGATGGCTCAGCGGGTCGTGGCCTTCATGGAAGAGGCGGCTCAAAACGTCGACAGGGACACAGTGTTGATCGTATCACACGGCCAAGCCATGATCCCGGTAGTCCACTGGTGGCTCCTCCTGGACGAGGCACATTGCTCAAAGATCTCGTTCGACTTCGATTGCTGCAGCGTCACAGAGCTGACGATCAACGCTTGGGGAGAACGAACCATCTCGAAGCTCAACGACACTGCCCATCTACGGGAGTTGGCGTGAAAAGGGGGACTGCCCCCGCGCCGACGGGGCGTGGCGCTGGCGCGTATTTCAAGGTTTGAGCGCCCCCGACGGACACACTGCCCGTCAGGAACGACTAAAATGCCCTTGCTTTGGCAAGCGATTATTCCACTTGCCTGCCCTCAAGGACAAGGACGACGACGAGGACGAGGGAAAGCACGCGCCGCGCTTGGGTAAGTCCTTGCTGACACACATCTTAAAGCTCATCCACGGGATGGAACGGCTTCAGGCGACCGCTGCGGAAGAAAAAACACAGCCCTCCACGTCCTGGATGCCAACGCCGGTTGACGTAAGCTCTTTGAGACAAAGCAGTTGGCACATGGCGGGCGGGCTAGAACGCCGGCCATAAGCGGCCAAATCCGGCCAAAAACGGCCACGAGGCCAAGCCGGTAACAAGGATGCACACGATGGGCAGGATAGCAACGACACGGCGAAGTACGGGTGACGGCAACGGCCGGCTCTTGTCGACCTACATTTCATCCTGGGAATCCTGCGAATCCCTGTTCGCCGGTGGCTGCTTCTTGAGAAGGTCGGCCTCTCGCCGTATGATCGGCTGACAACGGACGGCGCAAGCACCAAGGCCGAAGGGAGGTCGCAGGGAATGGTCAACAACAAGCAATGGGTGCAGACGGCGATGGCTCGTGAGGAAACGTGCCCCGTCCCCTACAACTTCGCGTTCGCCCCGCCGGCCAGGCTGGCTGCCGAGAGGCACTACGGGGGATCACCCATTGAGGATGTGCTCGACTTTCCCATTCGGATGACGGGACTGAACTCCATAAAGCCGCTGTATGCCGACCCTGCGGAGTTCGGCGAAACCGCGCGGGACGAGTTCGGCGTGGTGTGGTCAACTAACGACATTGACCGCGGGAGTCCCATTGGTCCCTGCCTTGCCGAGCCCGACCTTTCCGGCTACACCTTTCCAGGGCCGGCCGCGCCGTATCGTTTCGAAGCTCTGGCAGATTGGTGCGAGGAGAACCGCACGCACTACACCATCGTCTGGGTCGGGGATCTCTGGGAGAGAGCGACCTTCATGCGGGGTATGGAAAGCCTGCTCAGCGATGTGATCCTCAACGCAAGTTTCGTTGAAGAGCTCCTTCGCGGACTCACCGACTACATTCTCCGGACGATGGAGATACTGTTCGAGCGATTTGACTTTGACGGGATTGCCGTGAGTGATGACTACGGCACACAGGAGTCGCTGCTGATCTCCCCGGAGGCCTGGCGACGCCTCATAAAGCCTCGCCTGGCGGACATATATTCTCTCGCCAAGAGCAACGGGCGCACGGTGTTCCATCATACCTGCGGCAACGTATACGCCGTAATCGGGGACATGATAGACATCGGCCTTGACTTCTTGCATCCCATCCAGCCGGAAGCCATGGACGTGTTCAAGTTGAAGCGGGAGTTCGGGCGCCACGTGACGCTTTGGGGAGGGATTCCCACTCAGGACCTCCTGCCGGGAGGGACGGCCCAGCAGGTCCGGCATGCGGTGCGAAAGGTCAAACAGGAGATGGGCGAGGGTGGCGGCTACGTCCTGGAGCCCGGCATCATTATCCAGGCGGACGTTCCGCTGGAGAACATGGTTGCTTTGATCGACGAGGCGATCGGTGATCGCGGCTGACGGGCTCTCGCCGTGATTTGCTGAAAGCAGCCACAACTGCATCAACGGAAGGAGGCAAGCGTGCAAGCGAAGGACTTCCTGGAACACTGCCGGCAGGTGGCCCACTGGGTCAATTGGGACGAGACCGTTGACGCATTCATGGCGGGAGACCCGGAGGCCGAGGTCCGGGGCATCGCCACAACGTGGTTGGCAACGAACGCCCGGCTGCGCGTGGCCGCAGAGAAGGAACTGAACTTCGTGATCGCTCACGAGGGGGCTTTCTACCCCACCTACGCCCGGACGGACCCGGGCAAGCGGCACCATGCCGAAAAGCGGCAACTGATTGAGAAGCTCGGTCTGACCCTGATGCGCTGCCACGACACGTGGGACCGGATCCCTGAAGTCGGCATCCCCGACGCCTGGGCGGCATGGCTGGGGTTCCCCACCGAACCGAGACCGGTCGAGTCCTTCTACAAGGTCTGCCTGGTTGAGGGCCGCACCGTCGAGCAGGTTGCCCGGGAAGTGTTGGAGAAGGTTCGCCCGCTCGGGCAGGACCGGATTGAGATGATGGGGGACCCCGACAAGGTGGTCCATCGGATGGCCGTCGGCACCGGCGCGATCACGCGGCTCGACAAGATGGCAGAACTCGAGCCCGACCTCATAATGGCCACTGACGATGGCATACAGACCACCGCCAGCGGCCTGTGGTCATGGGACCTGGACATCCCGGTTCTGGTGGTCGGCCACGCCACGGCTGAACTGCCGGGGATGCAGGCGATGGTCGGATACATCCGGGAGCATTTCCCCGGCGTGCCCGTTGAGTACTTGCCGGGCGAGTTCCCGCGCCGGACGCTGGCCTGAGTTGCCGGCCATTCCCATCCCCGATCCGCTTTCGTAGGGGCACGGCGTGCCGTGCCC